>JBDNHS010000056.1:0-7192 GCA_041688685.1 Kapaibacterium sp. (SeqCode) | reverse complement strand
TGTAATTTGGGATAGTCATAATCTCATTACCCAAAATATCATAAATACTCAAATCTGCCACAATACCAATACCACCAACGTTACCAAAATCACCCAAATCAACCAAGATTTTATCAAATGATGGGTTGGGGAAGATAAGTAAGTTAGGGTTTGTAGCCACTTCATTTTCTACGGAAGTAGTCTTTACTCCTGATTGCATTGTTACTGCTCCAGTAAAGGCTAATACTCTACCGTCAATCGTTGCTCCTGTACCCAATGAAATTGATTGGTCAGCCAAGATAGTTCCTTTAAAATAAGAGTAAGTATCTAAAGTAGCAGAAGACCCAACTTGCCAAAAAATGTTAGATGCTTTTGCTCCACCAGCTAAAATAATTTTAGTTCCACTACCTAAGTTTAGAGATGTACCAATTTGGAAAATCCAAACATCAGTTGAGTTTCCAGTCAAAGTTAAATCAGAGCCAGTAATTTGGCAATCAGATGTAAATTTATATAAACCAGGTACCAAAGTTAAGCCACCTAAGTTGCCAGAACCTGGGTTCAAAAATGGTCCAGTTGGAACAGGTGTTCTGCCTGCTGCGTCATTATATGCAGTAGTCAAATCGCTTTTGGCGGTTTGTAATAAAATAGCATTAATTACCGAACCTGCAGGTCCAGTTGCATCTACTACATATAATATTCCATCTACATTTGAACCATCAAAACCAGTAATATTACTTCCAGTAGCAGGACTTAAACCTACATTACCAACGATACTTATTGGAGACAACCCAGTAACTAAAGAACCTGCTAATATTGTGAAATTACTTGTTGATTTTAAGTTTAGAGTAGGTATTGAATGAGTTATTGATACATTCGTAAAACAAATTATCAATAATGTCAATAGAAAATTTGCTAATCTATTACTTGTTTTTGCTGATTGTGTAAAATATTTCTTCATAATTAATCCTTTTTAGTTAATAAAACAGTTCTACAAACTCTCGTTTTGATAATAAGGTGGAACCATTAATAAAATTATTAACTATATTTTTTTTGTTATTTTTTAGACAGTAAGAAATTAAAATCCATATTTTATAGGCTTGAGGATAGTTCTATTTGTGGGATTAGTTATTGATTTTAAGTTATTATTGTCCACTACAAAGATAATATATTAATAAAAATTAATGTTACAATTATAAATTTATATGTTACACAAATCACACATTAAGTGTTAGTGATTTTTTTGTCTGAACCATAATTAACTTGATTAATTGATTTTCTTGATGAATAGGATTGAAGTGGAGTGTTAATATTTGGTGGATTTTAAGCCGATTCCTACCGATATTTTACGAGAATTGAATATAGAACTACTGCGCGCTTTGTTTTTTGATTTGACTATCATATTCGATGAACCACCACCGTCAAGGTTCATTGCATCATAACATCCGATTAGTTTCATCAAAATGCTTAACTTCTCTAAACTAACTCCCCTATGACCTTGATCATCTGTGGCTTCGAAACAAACAAGAAATAAATTTTCTTTGTTTTCATCGTACCCAATGGCTGTTCTTGGTAAGTCTTTCGAAATAAATCTACGACCTTTGGAGCCTTCTTCGTAAGCTTGGTGCTTAGCAATTCCCTCAGATACTAGTCTTGGTGTGGCTGATACGGAATTTTTAAAAATTATATCTTGATAGATATTTGTATTAAAATTAAGATTTACAATTTCACCTAATTTCGGCATCAAATCAATCGGAAAATCCTTGCCAAATGATATTACAAATCCATTTTTATTTAGTGGCACTACGCCACTATTTTTGGAAATTACTTTAGCTGTAATACTTTTATTTATAACTGGTGCTTCGAGGTATTCAAAAGCAAGTTTGATTAAGTTATTTTCGATATTTTTACTTTGTTCCAATTCTTTTTGTAAAGTTCTAAATTGCTCAATATCAAACTCTTGTTCGGTGCTGTCCTGCAATTCCAAAGCATCATTAAAACTTGTTACAGTTTCTTCAAGTAATTTATCTAATTTGTCATTGGAAATATACGGTATCTCTGCACCATAATAGTTATTATATAACACCACTCCGTTGGTATCACTTCTTTTGTTTACATTATTTATTTGAAATTCACATAAATTAAAACAAGTAACCGAGGCATTAACTTCAAAATTTCCAATGTATGGCAAATTGTTTTGGTCTAAAAATGTAGAACTCCAATTCTTATAAGTGTTCAATTCGATTGGCTCACCACCAATAAATGTCGGACCAATTGGAGTATTTGTATAAGCACGCCAAAAACTGGCGTTAATCCCACCAAAATATGGGCTGAATAAACTTAGAGTATCATTAATTTCCAAAATATGGGCTAATTTTTTTAAATCTCTGACTGTATTATTTGCTTTAATAATGTCAATATTATTAAAGTATTTTTTTGGGATTTTGATTATATGAGCAGAATTAACAATTCTTCCTCTTTTAAATTCTAAATTAAAATAAGTGGGAATATTATTAGTATCTATTTGATGTTGTGTTATTGTTTTTATTGATAAAGTAGTTAATAAATTAGTTGATTTATTTAATTTTTTTGAACTATTTTGAGACTTTTCAATTATTTTTTTTTCGTTTATAAGTTTTTCATTTATTTGTTTTTCGAGCATTAATTGTTCGTTATATTTATTAATGAACTCAATATCTTTAATCACAAAAATTGTATCAATTTGATAACTAAGACTACCTTTTTTGGTAGAAGTCTTTTTTTTGCTTTTGTTACGTTTATTACTTTTAATACTTTTCGCACTTTTAGACTTGATAGTTTTTCTCTTTTTGGAATAAGAGTAATTATTTACATTTCCAAAGAAAAATGTAAAAATCAAAAGTATTAATAGTATTTTATTGTGTTTTTTGATAATAGAATGATTAAAGTTAAGTATAATTTTTTTAAAAATAAAAAAGACTGCCAATATAGACAGTCTTTATGTATAGACAAATTTTATTCAGTCTAATTTTATAAATTTTAATTATTTATCAAATATTTTTACCAATTCAACTTCAAAAATAAGAGTTGAATTTGCAGGGATTTTACCTCTTTCTCTTGATCCATAAGCTAAGTCAGCAGGAATAAAAAGAATTCTTTTTCCACCAGCAGACATTGTCTCTAATCCTTCGTCCCAACCTTTAATTACTTGACCAGTACCGAAATCAAATTCAATTGGTTTTCCTCTTTCGATTGATGAATCAAATACAGTTCCATCTAAAAGAGTACCATGATAATGAACAGCGATTTTTTGACCTTTTCTTGGTGCCTCACCCACTCCAATTTTTGTATCCTTAAATCTCAAACCACTTTCAGTAGTTTTAAAGTCAGAATAAGGGTCAGTATTAGTTAAAGTTGTTGTTTTAGAATCGTCAGAAGCGGATTTAGAACTTGAACAAGAATTGATAAAATTCATACCAATTACAAAAGTAAGTATTATAAGAGTTGAAAATATTTTTTGCATTTTTGCCTTCTTTAAAAAGTTAATATATATTTATTTGATTTTTGTATATTTAGAATTATTCTTATTTAAAATTATTCTTGTTTGAAATTATTTTTTTTAAGTTTATTCTTTTCAGTTATTATTATTTCAATAATATTAGAATTTTTGAACAACTCAATATTTTCTTTTACAATTAGGCCAGAAACGCCCTTTTTAGAAATTCTATCTTCAGCAATACCATTTTTAGTCATATAATCAATTATGTACTTATTTCTAAGTTTCGCCACTTTTAGATTGTCTTCAGGATTTTTATTCCCATTTACATAAGATAATAACGCTAAGTGTTTGTTGGGATATTTCTTTAAAACCAAAAACAATTTTTCAATAAATTGATTTTGATTACTATCCAAACTTGAAGTCTTTTCATCCTTGAAAATCAAAGAAAAATACTTGGTTTGACTTGATGTTTGCTCTGCTTTTTGTTCAATTTTTTGTACTTCATTTAGTTCTGTTTTATTATCTTTCTCTAAATTTCTATCTAAATTATTTGCTAAATTATTTGCTAAATTATTTGCTAAATTGTCATTTATTAAGGGTTCGCTTGCTACAACTGGATTAGTAACAATGTTATTCGAAACAGTTAAAGTTCTTTTAGTTTTTACTTTGGAAGTTGACTTTGGCTTTATTATTGTATTTTTTGATTTTTTTTTCATATTTATATCGTTAAAGTTACTTGAAATAACTTCGTTTTGATTAATTTGAGAATACAAAATGGTGTTATTACTATAAATCAAACTTACAACAAAAAATATTAAAACCATTATTATTTTATTACTCAAAACATCTTCCCAATTTAATCTTTATAATAACTTTGTATAACTAATTAAAGCAATATTTATTTTATTAGTTACTTTATTATTCATTTTTTATAATATTCTTATTTATTAAATTTTAATATTATCAACTGAATTTGCTTCTTTACTTTTATTTAATTTAAGAGCAGCTTTAACAAATTTAATAAATAAAGGATGACCAGTTACTGCACGCGACTTTAGTTCTGGGTGAAATTGAACACCAACAAACCAAGGGTGATCATTTAATTCTACAATTTCCACTAATTCATTATTAGGTGAAGTACCCGAAATTGTCAGACCATTATTTGTTAATAGTTCTCTAAAATCATTATTTAATTCATAACGATGTCTATGTCTTTCTGAAATTTCTGTGTTTTCGTAAGCAGCGTGGGCTTTTGAGCCTTCTTTAATTACACAAGGATAAGCACCCAATCTCATAGTACCACCTTTGTCTTTGACATTTTTTTGTTCTTCCATTAAATCAATTACATTGTAATTATTTTTAAAAAATTCTGAAGAATTTGCTTCTGGCAATCCACAAACATTTCTTGCAAACTCAATAACAGCACATTGCATACCCAAACATATTCCAAAAAATGGAATTTGATTTTCTCTAACATATTTAATTGCAGCTAATTTACCTTCAATACCTCTATGACCAAACCCTGGGGCTACCAAAACTCCATCATATTTGGCAAGAATTCCTGCAATATTATCATCGTTCATTTCTTCCGAATCCAACAAATCCAACTTGACTTTCGTATTATTTATCGAACCAGCGTGAATGAATGCTTCGATAATACTTTTATAAGAGTCTGGGTATTTAACATATTTACCAACTAAAGCAATATTTACTAAATTAACTGGAGATTTGATTTTTTTGACAAATTTATTCCAAGTATCAAGGTCTAACTCTTGAGGTGCTTCTAATCCCAATTTTTTGAGAATAGTTTCAGTTATATGTCTTCTTGCAAAAAATGCAGGCACTTCGTAAATAGTTTCAACATCTCTTGCTTCAAATACAGAATCTTCAGCCACATTACAGAATAAAGCAATTTTTGACCTAATTTCTTTTGATAAGTTTTGTTCAGTTCTACATAATAAAATATCAGGTCTTATCCCGTACTCCATCAACATTTTGACACTATGTTGAGTTGGTTTAGTTTTGATTTCTCCAGCAGAGGCAATATATGGAACGTAAGTTAAGTGAATATTCAGGTAATTACCAGTATTTAGTTCGTAACCTAATTGTCTCTGTGCTTCCAAAAATGGCAAAGACTCTATATCCCCTACCGTACCACCGATTTCAATTAACACAAAGTCAACTTCACCGTGATAACTCCTCATTCTTGCTTTAATTTCATTTGTTATATGAGGTACAACTTGAACTGTCTTACCTAAATAATGACCTCTTCTCTCTTTATTTATTACATCAAAGTAAACTTGTCCAGTTGTAAGGTTATTTCTTTTACCTAATGTGACATCTAAAAATCTTTCATAATGTCCCAAATCTAAATCAGTTTCGGCACCATCATCTGTTACATACACTTCACCGTGTTGTAATGGATTCATAGTCCCTGGGTCAATATTAATGTAAGGATCTAATTTCATTACAGTTACGCTAAATCCACTTTGTTTTAATAAATAACCAATCGAAGCAGATGCAATCCCCTTCCCTAATGATGATAATACACCACCGGTTATAAATAAATACTTTGTTTTCTTAGGAATAGCAGAAATTTTATCTTTTGTTTCAGAATTTTGTTCTGTTACATTATTTAAATTTGTGGAAGGATTCATTATTTTTAATTTTGAGTTCTGTTAATAATCTTTTTTCAAAGATAATTGAATTTATTAGAAGTTCAAACATTGAATTTAAAAAGTTATTAACTTTAAAGAATTTAATTAATAACTTTAGAGCAATATTTGAATCGAATTAAATTTTTAATAGTCTAATTTATTTTTTTTAGTGGTTTAATTTAAACAAAATAATTTACTTGATTTCTTCTAAATTCCTTTTCAATCCAACATTTTTGGCTCTTTTTATTGGGCTATTAATAAACTTTAGAGTAAACTCTTCATCAGTCAAATTAATTATTTCTTCAAATTCAAAATTAGTTTTGCCATTTCTCGGAAAAAAAGATAATTCAGATGTAATTGGAACTCGATGATTATTCCAAGGGCACACTTCTTGACAAATATCGCAACCGAATGCCCAGTTATTTATATTTTCTTTAATTTCATTTGGGAATTGTCTTTCATCTCTTGTTTCTATAGTCCAATATGGAATACATTTATTCGAATCAATTACTTTTGGTTTTACTATTGCATTTGTTGGGCAGGCATCAATGCACTTAGTACATTTACCACAATAGTCTTTTTCCAGAGTATTTTGTTCAAAAATTAAATTTGAAATAATCACTGAAATAAATAAATAAGAACCTTTTTTCTTTGAAATAAACATACCATTTTTACCTTGCCAACCGATACCAGATTTGACAGCCCACTGTCTTTCTAAAATCGGAGCGGAGTCAACAAAATATCTATATTCAAAAGTTTGGTTATTACTTTCTAATTTACTTTTCAAATCATTTGTAATTTTTTTTAACTTCTTTTTGATTACATTATGATAATCATCGCCCCAAGCGTAACGAGATATTTTATTTTTTTCAGATTGATGATTGACTGTTTTGTAATTATGCAGAAGTACTATAACAGAATTTGCGTTAGGCAATAGTAATCTAATATCTTTTCTTATATCTTGATAATTATTAGCCCATTCCATTCCAGCATTATAGCCATTATTTAGCCATTCTTTATAGTTGTTAGATTCTTCTTCCATTAATTGATAAGGTACAAACCCTACATCATCAAATCCATA
>JBDNHS010000434.1:0-1630 GCA_041688685.1 Kapaibacterium sp. (SeqCode) | reverse complement strand
TTTATTATAAATATCTAAATATAAACTTTTATCTCCAGATTTTAATAATTTTTCTCTAATTGTTATTTTTATATACTTTAATTTTTAATATTACATATTGTAATAATTCAAAAGTAACAAATAAGTAACAGAATAACAACAAAAAAAGCAATAATAAAATTAATTGCTATTGCTTAAATGTCTCTAAAGTATTGAAATTGCTATGTTTTGTTTGTTTATAATTTCTATTAATTTCTATAGTATTATTTATTTCTAAAATATATACTCCCTTTATCAAATTGGAGACATCTATTTGATTGTTTAATAATTCATTAGAATTAACTATTTTTGAATTCATATCAAATATTTTATAATTTGTTTTTTCTCCATTTGATAAATCTAAGTTCACATTTAACAAATCATTAACAGGATTTGGGAAAATACTTATTTGATTTTTAGTTTTATCATCCTCAACCGAAAGTAAATTCTCTTTAATTATTATACTTGCCACTACGTTCATTAGGTAAACATTGTCATCAATAAAAAAGATATTATTAAATTCATTAAAATGATAAAATGATTGTTCAAATCCTGGTCTATTTCTAACAGAATCAGCAAAATTAATCACTTCATATTTATTATCTTTATTAACTACAATACCTTGACCCAAAAAGTATGTTTTATTATTGAGAAAAGCAATTTTGCGAGCGAACATTCCTTTTATGTAAAACTTTCCTTCTACATATCCAAAATTATTTTTAAAATAATCTTGAATATGTTCCCATTTATTTTGAACAATATCATAAAAACTTATGGACTCAAGGTAACCCGAGGTTTGTTCAGGGAAATATGAAATTATCAATTTGTTAATATGGTAATACATACCACTCGGCTCTATTAAGTTATTTTTTTGAATATTAGACTCTAAATTAATAATACTTATTACATCATTATTATCAATTTTTATTAAACCACCTTGATTTATTTTATCTTGATTATGACAAATCCAAATATTACTATACTCATCATTTTCTATAACAACACCAGATAATGAATTTATAATTTTAAATAATTTAGTATCAAAAAGAAGTTTAAAATTTAAGTCTTTTGATAATCTATAAATCTGAGTATTTATACTATCCAAATAAGTTGTAGGTGTGCCTTGATTATCTATAAATCTGAGCTTAACTATAACAGCTTCAGTTACTACTATCAAATCACCATTTTTATCAACTTTGATTTTTTGATAGTATCTTTCCTTTAAAGTATCTAAAGGATTATTATACTCATCATTTGGTAATCTAATAATTGATTTTTTTGTAAAATTTACAATTCCAAAATTAAAAGATGCAAATAGTTCGCCATTCCACATTACAATATCATTTGCAGTTTTATATCTCTTTCTTTGGTCTTTGGTTAGATTATTTGGTATATATTTCCCAATTAAATTATTCAATTGGTTATTATCAAATATCACCTCAGAATTAAGATTTTTATCCATTTTTGAAATAAATACATTGGTATCATTACTTACGTCACAAGAAATAAAATAATCCTCAACCTGAATAATCCTAATATTTTGGATACCATTATTAAACTTAGTTTCAAAATTAGAAAACAACTGAAATTGACAACATATAAAAACTATAAA
>JBDNHS010000433.1:0-8473 GCA_041688685.1 Kapaibacterium sp. (SeqCode) | reverse complement strand
ATCACCAGTAGTACCTATACCTGACAAAAGTATAGTACCACCAGTAATAGGAGTATACGGGTTTGCAATAGTTTCAGCAAATACGTATTCATTAGATAATTGAGTGGCAAATGGGAATACATTCTCCCACTGCATAGTAAATATTCTATTTGGTGTTATACCAGTTATTTCTGAGCGAACAATACTATTACTACGTCTGAATAAATCTCTACCTAAAACTGATATTCTATTTTCGGTAGTTGCATTTTGAGAAATTGGTGTTAAAGTATTTGTAACTGCTGTGCCTAAGCCAAGATATCCGTCATAATTTAAGCTTACAGCCGTAAAATCTGACCCAGCAAAATTAAATGTAAATGGAATAGATATATTTTGCACTTGCACATTATCAGCAGTTCCATTACCGGTTACATGAACTGTACCACCAGTAATTGGAGTATAAGTATTTGAACTATCACTGAAAACGTAGTTGGGTAATGTTACTGCTACAGATGCAAGATTTTCCCATTGCATAGTAAATATTCTGTTTGGTGCAGAGCCAGTCATTAAAGAACTAACCAATGTATTTGATTTTGTAAATAAATTCATACCAAGCGGCGCCAATCTCGGGTCAGTACCTAAAGGAGTGGATATTGGTAAAGAAGTAACGGTACTAACCGCAGAACCTAAACTAATAAATCCATCTAAATTTAAACGAACATTTGTGTAATCCAAATTCAAATATTTGAATGTAAAGCCAATAGGAATATCAGCTGGACTGACAAAGTCATTTACAGAATTACCAGTTACATGAGACGCACCGCCACTAATTGGCGAATAAGTTACATTACTTTGACTTGGCGTATAATCAGCAAATACAGGTGTTGGAGGTGTAGAAACTACTATGTTATTTATTCCATCAGCAGAGCCGAGTTCTAATTCTGCACCAAATTTTAATACAAATTGACGTCCACCTAAAACATTCTCATTTTGTATTGCTAATATACCACGACCGACGCCAGGTATTGTATCAACATCACAACTCGAAACAGTTCTATTTGAATTCAATATAATTCTATGGTCGTCGCCATTAGTCCCACCAATATTTACAATATCAGTAGCAAGATTTGGGAAATCATTATAAGTATTAGTAGCATTACCATAAGCAACCGAAGACCAATTAGTTTCATCTTCCCAGTCGCCATCTCTACGGCTATAAAATACTCTTTCCGTTCCCTGTCCTGCCTGCCCTACCATTAAGACAATTGCATCAGTACCAGGATTAGAAATTGATGGCGTATTAAAAATTGCGTCATCAATTCCATTTGGTCTATTTATCCGAGATTCAGTATGTAATGCATCTCTAGTTTGCAATTCAATATTAGAGGTACTATCCCAATTGTTAGAGCCACTATATCTAAAATTACTATATGAAACAAGTGGGTTAATTCCACCTCTCGGTTCATTTTCAGTATAAAACAACTTTGCTCTCATAGAACCATTTGATACAAATGTATATATACTATAGCTAGCTGGCATATTTAAAGGTCTTGTGATTTCCCAAAACTTTTGAACATTTGTATTCTTATTAATTTGAGTTTGGTTAAAATTTGGATAATCCCCATCAAAAGCCTGAACTTCAATCATACCTATAGCTCCTCCAATTTGTTGTAAATCAACTGGAGTATTTCTATCTGAAGTACCAATCGGAAATATTCTTGAACCTGATAGTAACCTTATTAATCTTCCATTTACCCAACCATATTGTGGATCACCTAATCTATCAAATCCAACCGCACCCAAGCCAACCCTTATTACATTATAACCACCAGAAGATGCATAAACATTAATATATTTATTAAATGTTCTTAAATTTAGATTTTTTCTATTTCTTGGATGAAAAAATAATTGGCGACACTCTATATTTGTGTTGCTTATAATTTCACCTGTAACTTTACTCAAACTAAATCTATTAAAAAGTAAGAAAGTAGCATTAGTTTCGCCTTCTCTCCATACATATTGAGTGCCACCACCATTAAATATAAATGCACCAGCAAAGGTAGTACTATCATTTATATCTGTAACTGTATTTGCATCACTTACCCAATTTCCACTTAATGCAGTAGTCCCTGGTGTCCAAGTAAATCCATTGGCTATACGGTAGTTTCCACCTAATTTAGTAATTAATGTAGAGAAATTTGCAGCACCTGATTTGAAAAACAAACTATCTGTAATGTAAAATATTATTGGCGAAGTACCAGTAAAAGTTAATGTGCCATTTGGTTTATCTACACTAAATGTTTTGACTGTAAGAGGAAATCCGTTACCTGTTACCTGCGCCCCAGCACCATTATATATAAAGTGGGCATTATTATGAGAGCTTGGATTATAATTTCTTGTTGTTGTTTGAATATTACCAGTTGCGCCAGCTGTAGTGATACCAGCCGCATCGCCAATACCAATAGCACCATCAGTTGCTAATGTAAATGTACCTGCACCACTTATTATATTAGTACCTAAGTTTAGATATCCACCTAATTCGCTAAGCCCAGCTTTTTCTACTGTAACAACTTTACTTGCGTTTACTGTGTAAGCAACATCTAAAGTTACTGTCTTGCCATCACCAACTCTAACGTTATCAGATGCACCCGGAGCTCTTGGAGCCAAATCCAAACTACCATAAGATGCAGTTGACCAAATACTTGGACTACTCCAGTTACCACTTGCAACCGAATAGAAAGTTAAATTAGCAGGCGTACCACCATAGAAAAATTGTTTTGCATTACTTGGCAAAATTTCATTATCTAAAATCGAAACACTACTTCCTGTTCTAATACCTGTATTTGTACCTAACCAACCACCAGCATTAGTAATTCCGTTTCTTTGACTTACTTCAAAAAATGATGTATTACCACCACCTCTGATATCAGTTGGCAAGAAGTTAAATTTTGCTGTATATTTTCTTGCACCCAAAGCAAAAGTATTAGCACTAATATCAGCAGTAATTTCCCAGCGTTTAGGTATATTTTGTGATGAACTTAATTCAGCACCATTTGGTTTTCCAGTTTCAATAATAATAGCATCAACATCACCACCAACAATATCAGTATTTACATTAACTTCTAATAAACCTGCTGTACCACCACCGCCAGTAAATTGAATTTCAAATGGATTATAATCATTACCCAAACCAACAGGGAAAGTAGTATTAGCAACAGCACCAATACCAAAGTTTAATCTAAGTGGTCCATCAATATGCCCTGGCGTTCCACCAGGTCTTAATATTGTACCATTTACTTGTATTGCAAAATTAGTAAGTCTTCCACCGATATTACCTTGAGTTAAAGTCAATTGATTAGTAACTATTAGTCTATTGCTACCTGAAATTATTACATTTCCAGATGTTTTATTAGTAGATAAATTATAAAAAGAACCAGAACCGGTATAAGTCAGATTTTGGTCTACAGTACCATTCATATTAATCGTACCAGTACCTAAGTCCAAAATTCCATTTTGAGTAAAATCACGTTTAATGTTAATAGTTTGAGTAGTTGTTTTAATTTTTGATACATTTACAATAAAATTATTATTTATTGTAGCATCATCCATAAATTGCAATACCCCAGAAGATGAGTTATCTTCTACTTCCAAATCATACAACTCTTGACCATTTAAAGTAATCTGATTAGTATTACCAGAAGTATTAAATAATATTCTTCCTGTACCAGATTGAAAAATTGCTCCAGGGCTAACTGTGAAATTTTTTCTAATTCTTAAATTATAATTACCACTATTTAAGGTAGCTGCAGTTACTAAAACATTACCGTTAATATCAACAAAGTTATTAATACCATTATTGCCAGTAAGGTCATTGGGGTTACCAAAAGTTTTGATACCACTACCTGAAATTCTAATATTATCATAATTTAATCTGTAAACCAAATTAGTTGGATTCGAATATCCACTTGGAATAATTTGGTCACCTGTGCCATTAAAATTTACAGTCGAACCTGAATTAATGAACCTCTGAGAAACAGGAATAGGATTAAAAACTAATTGTGAAATATCAAAGTTATTAGATACCTTTATTTCACCAGTTGGGTCTAATGTGATATTAGAGTTAGATGAAACATTCGCTGATATTTTAAGATTAAAATATTGATTAACGGGAGTTGAGGCATTACCAGCTGACGGAATTGTAAACGATGATGTACCACCAAAATTAATTGTACCAGCAGTAAAAGTTGGTGACAAATATTTTGTTGGGAAGGTAGCACACAAAAGCTCCCCACCACGAATTATCATAGTCCTGTTTGGAATTTCGCCATCACAACTCGAAGTAACTATATTTAACCTACCTCTATTTATCACTAACGAATCTTTTATTTCTACCGAACGAATAAGAGTAATAGTTGAGTCTGTTGCTCCAGTGTTTTCTATAGTTAATGAACTTACCTGATTAGGTAATCCATTACCAGTAACTTGATTTGTTGTACCATTATATATATACCTGCCTAATGAGTTATAAATTCTAGTTGAATTTCTAACATTACCAGAATTTGATACTTCAGTTATTCCATTAACATCTCCGATACCAAGAGTACCGCCTGCTTCTATAGTTAATGTATCTTTATTATCAACAGCTGGCTTGATATAAGTACCGGCTAACATATTTAATCTACCAGTATTTTGTACATAAACTCCTCTTAATTCTGGGTTTATTGTATCCAAAGTTACTGTTTTGCCATCACCGATATAAACTAAATCTAAGTTGTTTCTAGGATAAGTTGTTGTAGGGGCTTGTCCATAACCAATTCTTGACCAAGTACCAACACTATCCCAAGGTCCGTTTGCAATAGAATAATATATTGCCTCAACAGCAGAACGTGGACCTATTGTCCAATCACCTGTAAGGTAATTAAATGTAATTTCAGTAATTTCTGCAAAATAAGCGCTTATATTTAATTGTGAAAGTCCAAAGTTTCCACCAGGATTATCATACCAATTCCCAGCAGTTCTAAAAAATATTTTATCGTAAGTATTTATATTACCTTGTACTTCATTAATACTAATATATTCCATCTTAAATCCGTAAGACCCGGTTACAACATTGATATTATTGGATGCCACTTTAAAGTATTTTTTTAGAGATACACCGGGTTCTGTTATATCTGGATGTTGATATTGTACAGGTAATACATCTATTTGTCCACCAGGTAAAACTGTAGTTCCGTTACTTCTTAGTGATATATATACACTCGAAAATCCATTAGGTGTTCCAAATGGAAATCTTATAACTGAAAAAGATGCAATATTAATAGGTATATTTCTAATTATTCTACCAGAGGACAATTCACCATTAAATTGAATATGTTTTGTTGGACTAAATTGATTATTTAAACCGTCCCAATTCGATTGTGTTCTAAGTGTATCGCCAGGAGTATTTGAAGTAAAAATACCGCCAAGTGTGTCAATTCTTAAATTGTTCTCGCCCATTATCAATAAGTTTTCTTTTATTAATCTTAAAGCTTTACTTACAAATATTGGTTTGGAACTCGTTACGTTTCTTAAATTACTTTTGTCAATATGTAAATTATTAAATCTCAAACTATCTACACTACCACCAATTGTATTAGAAGTTGTACCAGAAAATAACACTGTATTTGTTTTTGGGTCAAATCTTGGACCAACTGTAGCGTTATTAGTAAAGTTACCTCTAATTTCTAATGTTGGTGCACTTTGTACAAATCCACGACCTGATAAAATTAAGTTATTATTTATAATTAAATTATTTGTTATTTGCTCTAATTGTGGAGTCGCTGCACCACTATTATCCAACATAGTTACATTATGTAATTGTCTTGTTGTATTAATTTTAAAAGCATTTTCTGAATTAACGTTTGAATTTGGTGCAAAAAATATTGTACCATTATTAACTGCTCCATTATTACACACTACGAAGAAATCAGCTCCTGTAAAACTACTTGAGTTTTTCAAAATACGAATTTCGCCACCTGTCATATTAAATGAAGATGCTGGACCGCCAAGATCAAAAACTCCTCTTGTTGACAAATCACTTCTATCGCCACCAACTGACATAACACCATTTGATAAACTAAAAGTTACATTTGCATTATCGTTTGATAAATCTCTTGCAAATGACTTACCAACTGTTAATGTACCACCAGTTTGGGTAAAGATAACTCCATTATTATAGAATAAACTACCATTAGCGCTTCCATTACCTACATTTAATATACCTGATTCAAATGTAAATCTACTGCCATCTAATAATATATTTGAATTTTGACCAGTTATTGTCAAGTTTGGATTATTTACAAATACTCTTGAATTTGAGTTAATTGTTATTAGATTTGATGTGGACTTAAATAATGCGGCACTAATAGTTAAAGTACCACCCAAGTTTAATGTACCACGAGTTAATTCTATAAATCCAGTGGCTATAGGACTGTTAAATCCTCTTGACAAACTCAAAGTATCTGTAATATTTGTCTTGTTTAGAATTACATCTGCAAAATTCACTGTACCTGAAGCCTGAGCTCCACTGATTGATACATTGCCAGCACCAATAAAATTAATATTAACTCTCGAACCGCCATTTATCATATCCAATGAACCATTATTGATTATTAGATTGCTTGATAAATTTAGATTATGTGTATTAGACCCAGTTTGAGTTTTGATATTACCATTAGTATTAATTACCAAATTACCTGTTACAGCCATAGTAATATCAGAACCACTACCTGCTACCAATATACCAGATTTGATTGTATCCAATACTGAAGTGAAGTTAGTTTTGAATATTACTTCATCGGTAGGATTTGTTCTGTCTATTATAATTTGATTAAATGTAATAGATGAGCCACTGGTAATCTCCGTTGTTGTCGAATAATTAAATATTACTTGACCAATTCCAGGGTTGAATGTACCATTTTGAGCAAAATTACCATTTAGATAAAATCTACTATTTGCAATAGCCGACTGAGTAAGAGTTGCAGCTATATTTACATTCACGCCACCATTTACTTGGACTATCGCACCTTGATTGATAAAGAATATTGAACTTTGTTTTAAGTTTAATATCTCTTGTGCTTTGGTGTGATTAAAATTAAATACAAATCCAAACACAAGTAGCATAACCGTAGTTATGCTTATCATATTGAATTTATTTTTATTTAATTTTATAATCATATTTTCTTTTTTCAAGACAAGGGGGCAAGCCCCCTTGCATGAACTAAACTCTCACACTTCCCCTCTTTTTCTTACTCCCTCCCTACGTTGTGGGGAGGGCTGGGGTGGGGTTCCACAGTTTTTTATTCACTCAATAAATGAATAGATACATAAGATTCTGCTGAGCCACTTACTACATTTTTTGAACCACTTGAAAAATTATGAAAACCTCTTATTTCAATAGTTTCAAGAACAGTTAAGAATATAATGTCACTTAATACTAATCCATCATTTACTCTTAATAGATCTGATTGAGTATCCCTAAAAGACAATCTACTACCAAGTGCAAGCAAAGAAGTTGAATTTTTATACAAAGATATTAGACTAAATCTATCATTGCCGGTTGGAGTCCCTATGGAGAAATCAAATCTAATTCTTGCATTTACTTGATAATAACCCGATACTGGTGCTGTAAAAGTTCCAGTTGATGTATTAAAATCATCATTAGTATCAAAACTTTCACTATCAAAAATAATTTTTACATCAGAACCTGTAGCAACTGTTTGATTTGCATTTAAGAACGCTCTCACTCTACTTCTTCCCAATGTTTTTGGTTCCCATCTTGAGTTTGTGCTACTATATGCTAATACTTGGTTAGCTGTTGGAGTAGTGTTTGCAACTGCAGTTCCATTAATTCTACTCACAGTCAATGCTCCTGCATTCGTAATGGTTGCATCACCACTAAGAGCGACAGAAGCCGCTTGATTAGACGCATTACCAACAAATATTTGTGTATCAGTCAAAGTTAGTTTGCTACCGACAATACTTCCAGCAAGTTTTGCGTTAGTAATTGTAGCATCTGCAATATCTGCATTTACGATTGTTAAGTCTACTATTTTATCACTATTAACTGAACCAGTTGCTAATTTTGCACTTGTTACATTAAAATTTAATATTTTATTTGTAGTTACAGCATCGTTTGCAATTTTGTTAGCCGTAACTGCAGCATCTGTTAATTCTGCAGTATTTACTGCGTTGTCAGTTAATTCCGAATTACCGACTGCGTTATCAGCAATTTCTACACTTGTTACTGCGTTTGCTATTATTTGAGCATCTGCTATCGTGCCTGATAAATCTCCACCAACTGCACTGCTTGATGTTGTAAATGTTGGAGTGAACCATTCTACATTTGTGCCATTAGTTCTGATTAATTGGTCGTTTGTACCATTACCAAGTTTTGTTACATCTAATTCTGCTGTTGCACTTACATCTGCATTTACGATTGTTCCATCTACTATTTTAT
>JBDNHS010000432.1:0-4009 GCA_041688685.1 Kapaibacterium sp. (SeqCode) | reverse complement strand
TATATTACTTGATTAGTTATATTAGTATTTCCACCAAGCGGTGGCCAGCCTCGAGTACCTTTTGGTTGGGCTGTACCTTTTACTACACCACTTGCACCGTATATTTGTGGATCTAAGTTACAAGTTTTAGGATTACTACCTTCAACTTTTAGAATTGTAACAAAATCCGCAGAATTGTCCATTTTGAACTCAATCCAAACACCATCTGTATCAGTATCATCATAAGTAAAACTTAAGGTGTTATTTACCCAATTATAATTAGTGGGGAATGTCATATTTTATCCTTTATATTGTTTAAATTGTTAAAAATATTTTTATAAATATCTTTTATATCTTCTTTATTATTTTTAATTAATAACATTTGCATTTCACGTAAATTATTAGAAAATGCAAATTTTAAGCTTTTGAGTTCAATTTCTTTATTATAATTTGTATTTTTTATTTGAGTTATTATTTTTTGTTTAAAATAAATTATAAATATGAAAAATGATATTATAATTGAAGTTATTATAATAATTAAATAAATTAAATTTATTAATTTGGCTTCTTTTAATTCAATTTTTGAATTACTTATTTCATAATTTAATTTATTATTTAACCTAATCGACCTTATTAATTCATAATTCTGTTGTGTCATTAAAATAATAGCGTCTTTATGTAAAAACATTTTTTTATTTAAAAGTTTAAAATTCTCCAAACTATCTATTAAAACAAAAATTTCCAATGCAGTTTTATAATGACTTATTCTATGAAAATATTCATAACAAAGTAATAGCTCATTTAAAGCAAAATTATTAGACTTATCATTGTTAATTAGATAATTATTATAAAGATATTTTAAACTGTAATTTTCTAATTCATTTAATTCATTAAAATTAATATTTGCATAAATTGAATCTATATTTTTTTTATTCTGAAATATATTAATATTTAAAGTTAAAGTAATCAAACTAAAATAGTATTCTTTTTGTGCAATACTCTTATAGTTTTTGTTTATATAATTATGAATGTCTTTTGCATTTTCAATTTCATTTAGTGAGGTTAAATTTAAAGATAAATTAATTAAATAAGCAATTTTTGTTTGAATTCTTACTTTATTATTATTCATAATTAACATATATAATTTATTTAAATCTATTTTCGCCTCATTTCTCATTCCAATATCAATTTTTGTTGACGCAATACAGATTGAATAATCTAAATAAAGTTCAATATCTTTTTCTATGTTGACCTTATTAAGGCAATAATTATAATATTCTAATGCAGTAACATAATTGCCAACTTTACTATTTACATATGCATAATTTTTATATAAATATAAAATATTAGAGTAATTATTTAATTTTTTTTGATTGTATAATAATATAGCATCAGATAGAATTTTTATGGATTGTAAATATTCTTCCATAAGTTCATGATTGTATCCTTTAGCGGTATACATATCTAAAGCCAACTCATAATCTTCATTCTTTAAAGTAGTATTTATAAGATTATCGAAAATTTCATTAGCTTCATTATATTGTTTATTTTCAGCAAGTTCAATAGCTTTATAATATTCTAATTTATAATTTGAAGAGTAAGCGAGCAAATTATTAATTATAAGTATTAAAGTTATATATTTAATTATTTTCATTAATTATTATTATTATGATATATGTTTTTTAGGTTTCTAAATTGTTCTTTTGAAATATTATTTCTTTTTAATTTTATTCCATTTAAATTATCAGCAAATTGTTTGGTAACAATTTTATTACTTGAATTAAATAACCATTGAATATTACAACCGTATTCTTGAAGTAATTGAAATAGGTCTAAAGAAATGACAAAATCATAATCTTCAAATTTGTTTTTTATTTCTAATATTTCATTATTTTTTGTTAAAGTCGCAAATGACTCTAAGCTATCATAATTGGAAATTACCCAGTTAATAATTTTATTTAAAATAATATGGTTAATGAGATTGCCATCTTCATTAATTAAATTAGATGTTTTTATTAGTTTTAATCCGTTTATATTTTTTATAATAATTGGACCTTCACCAGAATACAACCAATCTAAATTACAACCTAGTTCTCTCAATTTGAATAAATGGGAAGTAAGACATTTGTAGTTATCAAAAAGTCTATTGATGTTTTGTTTTTTCAAATTTAAAAGATTACTTAATTCATATTTAGTAATATCTAAAATATTAAAAAAAAGTAAAAATCTATTTAAAATTAGTTTTTCTTCCATTTTTATTTAAAAAGTAATCACATATGATTACCAAAAATAATTGTTTTTGAATTTGTTTAATTATCATTACTATTATATAAGCAAATATTTATTTAATTCCAAAATAAAATATAATTTAATGAAAAATATTTTTAATGTTTCTTAATTTGCTTTAAGTTTTTACTTCTTGGGGCTTTTTTTGGTTATATTTAGTCGTGAATGACAGAATATAGTATTTGGTAATTATTAGGGTGTTAAATTAATTATAAATCGTTATATTTGTGGACATAAGATTACAAATATATTATTAAGTGTGTTGAAGTATGTTTAAATAACTAAAGTTTTTTATTAAATCTATTTGAATAGATAATAGACCAGTTAGTTTATGAGCTCTATGAACTAACAGCAGAAGAAATTAAGATTGTGGAGGGAGCATAGGGAGGTAGAAAAGATTAACAAATAACAAGGAGAGAAAATGTGTAAATTAACTGACCAGGCAATTAATAATACTAAATCTTTTTAAAAAAGAAATAAAAAGAAACTTTAATAAAAATTAGGAATTAACAAACAAAAAATGAGACGACAACTCGTAAAAAACGGCAAAGGTAAAAAATGTATCACATATTGAAAACTATCAAAGGTAAAATCGGCAGACGAATTAATAACACTAGATATGAAACTCCTAGAGATGCAGAAATAGAATTAATGAGTGAATTGCAAAATTTATGTGATGATAAGGGTATTTCTCTAGACAGTGAATATGAATCACTTTCTCCTCTATTGAGAGATTTACAAGATGAATTACAAAAGTCAAAAGAAGGTAATTTTAAATCGTTTAAATATGATGATTACAAAATAGAAATTGTGAAATCATAAATAAAAGGCTCAATTAAGAGCCTTTTGTTATTACTATTAGTTTTATATTTCCCTCAATTTGGCATTGTTTTCAGACTTTTTAAGAGCTATTCTTAAACTATTGATTTCAATACTACTTTCTAACCTTAGACTTTGGAAGTCTTGTCTTAATCCTCTAATCTCTTTGATAGTGTCCTTAGAACCCATATCAGTAGCCATTCTGACAGTTGAAATTAGCTGTGGGTCATTTAATAGTAAAGTGACGTATAATAGTAATTAAGTACAAAGTTAACATCAAGTAAATGATATTGTTCAAATTTAATTTTTGATTAAGAGAAGAATCAACTTATAATAGGTATATTTTATTTATTATTTCTTTATTTTTTATACCAGTTTCTTCTATAATCACTTTAAATTCACTGATTACAACTCCTAATTAGTAGTAAAATAAGCATATTATGATGTTATAAGTATAAAAAAACAAAATATCACTATTAAAAATTATATCCCTTTATGTATAAAGTCATAAAAGTAATCATTTGATATTCTATTGCTTTAATATATTTAAATTACAACATTATAATAAATTTATTTATTTTATAATTGCTTTCTAATCATTAAAGTACTACTGTTTACGAAAGAAAAAAGGCAAAAATGTAACAAGGTTTGCATAATTAGTCTGTAATGGTACATTGGGCAAGGATTTGGGGAAAGTAGCGAAATGGTGTTTTTTTGAGAAATATTAAACAAAAGATTACGAGAAAGTCGACCCGCCGGTCGCCTCTAAATTTAGAAAAAAGGAACAAGTCAAACGACCTATCCCTAAAATATTTATTAATTGATTTTGGTTTTTACTACTACATTTACGGTTCTACAATAAAATCTACCTTCTGGTAAATTATTATTATATAAAATTATTTCATTACCCAAGCCGTTGAATTTA
>JBDNHS010000431.1:0-5153 GCA_041688685.1 Kapaibacterium sp. (SeqCode) | reverse complement strand
TTTTATAATTTTTATATATAAATTTTTTAAATAAATAAAATAATATATTTTTTAATTCTGCGTTTATTATACTTATACCTAATAATATGATAATATATTATGAAGAAAATGGAATTATGAGAATTGAAATAGAAGAAAATAAAGAGCTATTCGCGCATAAATTTCCGCATAATTTAACAGATTTGTATTTAACAAAACCCTTTAACAAATCTATTAAGCAAGGAATTCTACCATTAACTTTAAGAAAAATTATTTTTGGGCGAAATTATAATCAAGAAATATTGCCGAATGTTTTACCAATAAATTTAAAATTTTTACAATTTGATTCAAAATTTACACATGTGATTAACATAGATATATTACCAAAAAATTTGACTCATTTAATATTTAACGGAGGATATTATCACCCGATAACACAAAATACTTTGCCAAAAAATCTTATTCAATTATCATTTTCCTATAATAAATATGAATTAACTAAATATGTATTACCAAAATCATTAACTCATTTAAAATTAGGTTATGATTATAATTATGAATTTAAAAAAAATGTTTTACCAGAAAATATAGTTTATTTGGAACTGGGTGGTATTTATTCACATATATTGAGTGAAGTTCCTCAAACATTAAAAACATTATATATATGTGGAAGTAAAGAAAATGAATTGGTAGTTAATAATTTGCCAAATACGATTGAAAATTTAATATTTTATAATTTAGAAATACCAATACTCAATTTACCAATTTCAGTTAAATATATAAAATTAATATGTTATTCAGATTTAACTTTGAACTATGTAAATAAAATTCCATTTGGCTGTCAAATATTTGATAGATTTAATAATGAAATAAATACTGATTTATAAAAGTTGATTATATTAAAAACTTAATATAAAAAAGTATTTCTATAAATTATTATAATGGAATTAACTTCATCACCAATTACCCCAATCTCGCCATCTGATATTTACGTATATTATGATAAAAATTATGATGATAATTATGACGTAATTTTTAATAAAATTGACAACGAAATAGAACTCATATTGCCAGATGATTTTAATGAAGAACTAAAAGAATATTCATTTTCCTGATAATATAACAAGCTTGGTTTTTGGCAGATTATTTAATCAAGATATTAAAATTAATAGTATGCCATCAAAATTAAAATATTTGGTTTTATCTGATTGTTTTAATAAAAGTATAACTCGTGGTTGTATACCCGATACCCTAATTAGTTTAACATTTGGAAAATCATATAACAAGGAATTAGAATTAGGTGTACTGCCCGAATCCTTATTATATCTAAAATTAGGAGAAAAATATAATAAAGAATTAATGTCTAACGTTTTACCAAGTTCATTAATAACTCTAGAATTTGACGAGTTCTCTTGTTTTAACAAAAAAATTAAAAAGACTATTCTACCACCCAATATAAAAAAACTTGTATTTGGAGAGTCATATAACTATTCTTTAAAACCGAATGTATTGCCGACAGAACTTAAATATTTAATTTTGGGACATAATTTTAATTATGTGATCGAACCGAATGTATTACCAAATTCACTAAAATATTTGGAAATTGGAATTAATTATATGTATACCTTAAAAAATATACCCTCTAGTGTTCAAATAGTATGTTTTGATAGATATAATGATTTAATAAAATGGTTATATTTTTAATATAAATGCATCGCTACAATAAACATAAAGAAATAATAGAACAAGAGATATATATTTTTTTGATATTACAGGAGATTTAATACCATCAACTACTAGAATTATAAAAAGACCAATTGCTATTATAATAGACCAAGAAGTAGAACAAGAAGTAGAACAAAAAGTAGAACAAGACCAACAAAAAGAAAACCAAGAAGTCATCATGAATTATCCGGAAGATATAGATGATTATATAGATAATATAAATAACAATCAGGAAGATTTACCTGATTATATAGATGATGATGATGATAATCAAAATGATGATAATCAAGACAATATATTTATTAATCCAGTTCCTGGACCACGGGTAATTTTGCCAGTTGTCAATAATCCAAATAATGAACCAATAAATAAAAAAAAGATTAGTATTCCTGACGATATGATTAATGATAATATATATAAAGATTCATTAAAATTATACAATTTGCGGACCAATACAGATATATTATATGAACGAAACACGATTATAACTGAGTCTGGTAAAAAAATATATTTTTTTGTCAAAACATCAAAATTAGAATCAGGCGATATTCCACAAGTTGATAAATTAATATTTACGAACGAGTACAATTTTAAAGTTAAAAAAAATACGATTCCTTCAGGAATAAACGAAATTATATTTGGAGTAGAATACAATAAATCAATAGATAAAGATGGGTTACCGTCAGAATTAGAAGTATTAGAATTCAAGTGTGATTTTAATCAAGATTTAATTATAGACACGAGTCCAAGAATAGAGTACGAGACATATATTTGTGTATTACCTAGAAAAATAAAAAAAATAAATTTAGGGGAATGTTATAATCGAGAAATTAAATCTGATAGTCTACCAGAATCACTGGAAACACTTATTATTGGTAATTCTTTTAACAAGAGAATGAAATTCTTTTCCGCACACTTAAAACATTTAGAATTAGGAACTGGATATCAGCACATGTTTAAGGAAGGAGAATTACCACAAACATTAGAAAATTTAATCTTGGGTAATGAGTATAATCAAGAATTTAAAAAGGGAGTTTTACCCAAATCATTGTTAAATTTAAAATTAGGTAATGGCTATAATCAGAAATTTAAAAAGGGAGTATTACCACCTGAATTAATTAGTTTAGAATTAGGTAATAAATATAATCAAGAATTTGATTTAGATGTATTGCCTAAGAGCTTAAAAACTTTATGTATAGGTAATGACTTTAATCAAAAAATATTTAACCATATATTACATGAAGGACTTTTAATATTAAAATTAGGTGATGCATATGATATTCAATTAGTTGAAGGAACTTTGCCAGAAGGATTACAAGGACTAAAATTAGGCGATAAATATAATTATGAATTTACCAAGGGAATTTTACCCAATTCATTAACTCTTTTAGGATTGGGTTCTAAATATAGTCATAAAATTGAGGAAGATGTATGGCCGAATTCAATTAATGATTTAGTTCTAGTAGGTTCAGTTCATAATCTTCCTATAATAAATAATCTTCCATTTATAAACAATATTGCATTTATAAACTTACAGATTGATGTTAATAATCTTCCGGTCAGCATACAAACAATTAGTTTAATCAATAAAGAAGGTATAAAACATTTAACAAAGATACCTTTTGGATGTGAAATTATATAAATTAAATTTTATTATTGGTCTATTTCCAGCATATTTTTACTAACTTTTATCTACCTTCTATAATTTTTTATACATTATAATTATAATATATAAAATGAATTCTATTGAAAAAATTATTAAAAAAACACAAAAAAAATATAATAGTGTTCAAAAATCCCAATATAAATTATCAAAAAATTACACACACAAACACAAAAAAGAAAAAATCATTGCAATTACATATGCAACATCAGATGATTCGACACCTGCACCTATACCTACAATTAATATAGGTGAAGAACTAACTGACGAATTAACAAATAATTATATTTCTTTATATCATAAATTTAGTGGTGAATGTGATAATCAAATGGATATTCTAACAGATCCCCAAGATAGTATACCTACTCCAAAAGCAGTATCATCTATTTATTACACTCCAAATCAAATAGTGACTGCTTATGGATTGGATAAATTAAATATAAGTAAAAGAGGACAAGGAATAACTATTGGAATAATTATCGCATATCATTATCCTAATTTGATATCAGATTTAAATACATATAGTATTAGATTTGGATTACCGACAACTACATCTGGACAATTTGTTTTCAGAGTTATAAGCAAAACAAATATTGTTAATATTGGATGGGCGCAAGAATGTTGTCTTGATGTACAAGCAATACATAGTGTTGCACCATATGCAAATATTTTAGTTGTAGAGGCAGTTTCCAATAGTTATGCGAACATGTTAAATGCAATAAAAATTGCTGTTGGTTTGGGTGCATCTGTTATATCTATGAGTTGGGGCGGGAGAGAATATCCATCAATAATAAATTCATATAATGCGTATTTTAAAACCGTGCCAAATGTATGCTTTTTAGCAGCGTCTGGAGATGAATCAAATAAAGTTATATATCCATCAAGTTCTCCATATGTTTTATCTGTAGGAGGAACAACCTTAAAATTAAATTTAAATAATACAAGACAGCTAGAAACTCCTTGGTTTAATTCTTTAAACTCGGGTGCTGGTAATGGTTTTTCTGCATATATTACTAGACCAGCATTTCAACTAGGCATAGACGATATAACAATTAACAGGAGATGTACTCCAGATTTAGCATTATTAGCAGATCCAAATACTGGATTTATTATCTGTTATGCAAACAAATATTATATATATGGCGGTACTTCTTTGGCAACTCCATTATGTGCAGGAATCATTGCCATCGCTAATCAAATAAGAAAAACTCCATTAACAACAAATATTACTTATACAAAAGGAGAAGTGCATAATTTCATATATAAAACTATATATAGCAATAAAGGGATTTATACTAGTACTAATCCGTATTCGGGAAATTTTTATGATATAACTATCGGAAAAAATGGAATTTATAATGCAAATTTGGGTTATGATGTTGCTAGTGGATTAGGTTCCTTAAATGCAAATATAATATGTAATTCACTAGCAAATGCATAATTTATATTATTTATTATTTAACATAAAAATCAATATATGTCAAAAATAGCTTTTAAGGTCTTTTTACATCTGTAAAGTATAATGTAAAAAATTAATAATACTAATAGAATTAGAAAAATAAAAAGTATTTATGTATCATAATTAAGAAATAATATAGTAGTTAACTATACTTTTTTATATTTGTTTTAATGATTTATCTTTAAAAATAGGGCTTTTAAAAAGTATATCAATCAACTCATTGAATATTATAGCCTGATGATATACTTTTTAAAGTCCATTTATTAGGGATAAATTTATTAAAAGATAAAAATAAAAGTATATATATTAAACAATTTTATTTAATTA
>JBDNHS010000055.1:0-3397 GCA_041688685.1 Kapaibacterium sp. (SeqCode) | reverse complement strand
TATAGTGAAAAATCCATAAGTTTTATGTATATACTACTATATTTGGATATAATTATTTATAATATAACCCATAATATTTAAAAAAATCAATTTTTATTTATTATAGTATTTATATAATTGAATAATTTTATGAATAAAATATATGATTACGTAATAATTGGTGCAGGTATTGCAGGTATAACATATGCATACAGACATAAATCAAATAATTTTATTATTTTAGAAAAAAATGATTATATTGGTGGTCGAGTTAAAAATATAAAATGGCACGATACTTTTATAAGTTTAGGAGGAGGAGTATTTTTACCATCTCATAATCAGATAATTGATTTATGTAGAGAATTTGGTATAACAATCGAAAAATATACTTCTGTATATAATCTTACAGACTTAAAAGGCGATTCACCAAATAATTCTCTGTATTACAAAGATTTTGAAATAATTTACAAGTCCCTAAGAAAAAAATATTTTAAATATGAAGATGAAATTAAAAAAGGAAAATTAACCTTCAAAGAGTTTTTAGAATTATATTTTCCTTTTTCAGTATCTAAAATAGTTTTAGATAATTCGTTATATTCGACTAATTTTAATTCTGACCCTGGGTTATTCTTAGAAAATGAATTTTTATATGACTGTTTTAGAATTGAAGATAGTAAAATGATGTTTATTAAGGGACAAGATTCTACAAAAAATGGATATGATTTTTTAATTGACAAAATATTAAATTTAATAGATAAATCTAACATTAAATTAAATACCTCAATTACAGAAATTAGACAGAAAGATGATTTATATGAATGTATCGCTAATAATGAAATATTTTTGACAAATAAAATTATTTTAGCAACTGATATAAAATCCGGAATAAAATTTAATCTTAAAGATAATATTTTATCATCATTAAATCATATTTATGACTCAATTGGTTATTGTCCATATATTCGAATATATTCTTATCATAGTTCAGGACACAAATTACTAGCTACTTGTAAAACCCAAGGACTCATTGGCAAAACAATCATAATGAATGAACAAATACTAATGTTAGTTTATAATGAAAGTGAAAAAGCACAAGAAATACAAAATTTACTATTTAAATTAAAAAAAGAAGAACAAATAGAAACATTACATAAATTATTTGTAAATCATAATATAAATATAACAAAAGCGGATGATATTTATATTAAATTTTGGGAAGTGGGAATGCATTATTCTAAACCAAATTTTAATATTGGGAAAGAACTAGAGGAATTAAAAAAATCAAACATTGAAATAATAGGAGAGATAGTATCAGAATCCCATGGCTGGGTTAATTGTGCTTTATCAACCATAAAATGAATATATATATATTTGCATTTTTACTTATAAAAATATAAGCTTATTATATATAAAATAATTATGATACATACATCAAAACAGGAATTGTATAAACATAGAGCAAATAAATACTATTTGAAATATATGCAATATAAAAAAATCCAAAAAGGCGGTTCCATTATAAAACCAATGTGGTTAGATGTTTTTTTAGAAGAAATAAACCAAGTATATGATTTAAATTATGTGATAACTGGTTCTGGTGCAGTTTCTTTATATTTAAATTATTATAATCAATTATCTAATGGTCGGTTTAATGATTTAATATCTAATATGAGAATACCAAATGATATTGATTTTGTATATCATTGTAAGGGGTCGGATTATGAACCAAGAAAAAAAATTGGAAATTTTACCAGATTACAAGATTCCCCACAGAGAAGTGTTACCTATGAATTTGATTCATTAGGTGAATTTCCTTCTATTATAAAATCATTTGATTTAACTTGTCTTGGAAAAATATCCTATTCTCTAATAGACAGATATAAAGTATTATCTTTGGACAAATTATTAAATTATTATTCTGATGAATTGGAAGATTATAAAATGATAATTGATTCGTCTAGAGATAAAATTAGAGAAATAGAAGTAAAAATAGAAGAAACAAAAAAAAATAGAAAAATAGGAGAATTTATGGAATTAGAATCAAAATATTATGAATTTATTAGTAGTTTAGATAAAGCAAGTAATAAAATTGTATCAGTTGAATCAAAAATTAATATTATAGATGTTTTAATTAAAAATATTACAACAGATTCAGACTTGAAAAAGCATTACATATTAAACAATATACCAGAAATAAGTGAAACTCCTAAAAGAACATCTTCATCAACCAGAAATTTATTTGACGAAGATGTAATAAAAAAATTATTTGATGAAGATATTGATGACAGAAGAGATGATATAGAAAAAATAGACTTTGGATATGGCTCTAATAATGATTTGCTGCCCAGAACATTATTTGTATCTTCGCCTGATACTACAAAAACACCCAAAAAGGATAGAATATCTTCAATAAGTACAACAAGTCCACAAAAATTAGATTTTGATGATTCTTCTTCAAATTTAAGATATAGACAAATTCCTTACAAAATTAAATTTGATTTTGAAGAAGAATAATAAGTATAAAAATATTAAATTTAAGTTATAAAGATACTTTTTATAAAAATAACATAAATTTAATATTTGTTAATCCACTGATTAAATCATAAATCCAGTGATTTATGATTCAAGATTTAAGAAACTATGGAAAAACTAGAACTATCCAAATGATCGGTTGCCAAATCTTTCATAAAGGAAAATTGATTTGCGTCAACTTCAATATCCTTAAAATAATAAAGCGCGTCGCCAATTTTGGACCAACTCTTACCATTGGTAGTAAGATTAAACTTGATTTCTAGATGTATTACTCGCATAGAATCCTCAATTTTGATATAGTTGGTTCCGTTTCGAATGAACATTGTTGTATATGTTAGATACTAGGAGATTCACTACAAGTTGATTATAATTATATTAATTATACATATTTCAAATAGTTATTATTTCAATTTTTTGTTATTTAAAAAAGTGAAATTATAAGATAAAATTATAATATATATTATAAATTATAATAAACAATATGTCAGAAATTGAAATTATTCCAAATATATATAAGGGCCGTTCACAAGTAGGCGATTTTTACTGGATGTATCATCAAGACGAATATAACGATGTGTTATTTATATTTAATGATAATGAAGAATATCATAATACTAATCGTCGTGGAGCAGGTAATGCAATAATGCGAAAATACAATAAATATAATTATAGTTTAGATAGACCCAGAAGTGCTGGAATTCCAACAGGAACATTAGAAGATGGAGGATATAATGAATTAAATTCACATGTGATTATGCAAGTAGACAATGCGATTAAAGAAATTAAAGAAATAATAAAAAAATATAATTATAAAAAAATATTCTATTCTGCAGAAAAAGATGAAATATTAGGAACGGGTATATTTACAGTTAATAAGAGCGTATTA
>JBDNHS010000430.1:0-4974 GCA_041688685.1 Kapaibacterium sp. (SeqCode) | reverse complement strand
GCAGGGTGGGAATTAACCAATATAGCCAGGAACAAATCTGATGTTTATAAATTATATATAAAGAGAAGGAGGGTTTGGTTGGGTATGTAGTTAAAGGGTTTGATATGCCTTATCGATTTATTATTTAAGATTTATATGATAAATACCAGAATTGTTTCTATGAATATTGGGAACTAAAAATCCATTTCCTTCACTAGCTTCTTCATATAAACAAAAGGTATTCCAGTCATCAGGAATGCCTTTAAATATAAGTGTAAAGGTTTTATACTCTTGGTTATTAAAGTAGTGAAATTTGTTTGGTGACTGCATAATACCTAAAGCATGTTCAATGGGTATAATTCCAATTTTGCCTGTGCATTTAAGATAGGTTTCAGGATTAATATTTACCAATCCTCCATTAACATAAATAGGATTAGCCCGATGTGTACAATGAATTATAGTTTGCCTTTCTTGATCTGAAATTAAAATCCATTCATGTTGAAATGCTTTGGAAAGACCCTTTAAGACCTAGCTACGAATGATTTCTTCTGCTTGGTTCATGGTATTTATGCTAAATAATTGTAATCCTCTGTAACCTATTTATAAAGTGAATACTTTTCTTTAGGTAGTTCAAATTGACTTAGCATAAAAGCTTCTAATTGTACCATTTCATTATTCAAGGTTTCTATTTTAATAGGTGGTAAACTTCCTTTGTAATTTTACTTAATTAACAATACCAGTGAATATATTGGTTTAGATTGTCATTAATCAATAAATTATTTGAAAAGCAATCGGCACTTTTAAAAACAAGACTTAATAAATGATAGCAGGCAATGAGTCCACCAAATTAATAAGACCCTTACTAGTTAATTTTTTTTAGTTTTAGTGATTCAGATGGAATATGAATTTGTTGTTGTGTGTTTAGCAAACTGTATTGCAGAATGAAGATTTTGGGATTAATTCTTATCTCAAACCTTTCAGTAAATCAATAAAAGAATAAGGGTTTAAGATAAGCTTTTTGTGTCTTGGAATAAGTCCTTAATTTTTTTTATGCAGTTCATTATACAAAAACACTCACTAAAATGTAGCAGTACAATTAATGAACAGTAGTAAAACCTACTAGCACACCTACTGGGTGTCGCTGAACAACCTCGCTATAATTGAGGCAGGCTAATTGCAAAAAGCCCCGGTATACTTAAATGCTAGGGCTTCATTATTGTATTAAACTTCCAAAATTTTTGCGGGGCTTGCGGCAATACGTCATAATGTTAACGATAGTTCCGTTTAATAATATATGTTTAGAATAATTTTCTTTTTCGAGTTATCAATTATTTGTTCTATTCTGCTGTAAAATTTTTTATTTACCATTGGACAGCCATAACTATTACAGATATAATTTACTTGTTCCTCATATGGAACATCATTGTATTTATGCAAAATGATATTTCTCGCATATGCGTTACTATTTGTTTTGTCTAATCCAAATAGTTTATATGCTTTCCCAAATCTTCCATTATATGAATTTCCAATCGCATATTTTCCCAATGATGTGGAACGTGAATTAACTATATTACTAAATTTTAGTTTTCCTTTTATTTCAGTTTCTGAGCCTGAACCATGTGCAACTAATCCTTTGTCAATTACTTTATTATTCTTAAAATCAAATATAAAAAAACGATATTTCCCAGACAGGATTTTCATATCTATGAAAAAGCCAATTTCTGTATTGTATTTTGAATTGTTATTTATAAGTTTTTTTACTTCGATTATTTCAGTTTCAAGTTTTTCATTAGTAGAATAATTTTCTTTTGTAACGATAGATGGGTTAATTTTATTATTTCTATTAATAAGTTTAAAAATTGTAAATATCACTCCAATAAATAGTATAAATAAAAATATTTTCTTCATATTGTAAGTTTAAGTAACAAGTGCAATTTTCTTTTGCAGCACTTGGTTAGGTGTTAAATAATTAAATTTTCTTACTGGTCTATCATTTAGTTTTTGTTCTACCTGTTTAACCTTAAAATCTGTTAATGGAATATATGCAGTTCCTTTTAATACCATATTCCAAATGATTATTGAAAACTTGCGGGCAGTTGCTGAAGTAGCAAATACTCTTCCTTTTCTGTTTGATATTCTTGAAAAGAAATTGGACAATGCTATATCTTTTGCTTTATATAATAAATATCCTTCAAAATCTCTTCCATCACCATCTCCTTCATAATAAACATCTAAATCATTTAATGTTCTAGTATATTTAATTTCAATTGTGGGAATAGGACAATAAAATAAATATTCATCTCCGATATTTTTATACCATTTTGTAACAATAGCCGATTCGCCATCACTTATTTTAAGAAAAAACTCAGCCATATATTATATTTTAGTTCAAAATTTATTTAGAAATAATTGATAAATCATTTAACGATACCCATCCCATGCTGGTTTGGTTTTCTGTATTTGTAAATTCTACGTATGCAAACCCATTATCAATTCTCAAAGAAGTTACTTTTTCTCTAGTATTGAAATATGAATTTCTTCTAGTGTTATAATTGGGAGAATCATAAAAATAAGCGGGATTTAATTCACTCGCATTAACATAATAGTCACTTATTGAATTTGGAGCTGTTTGAGCAGAATCAAATATTTCTGAATTTGTTTCATAAGTTGGTTTTGATTCATTTATAGTTGAGGTTGATTCATTGGTTGTATTCTCTGATTCTGGTTTATTGGAATCACTCCAAGATGATTTAAGTTTATCCTTTTCATTTTTCAGTTCTTTATCTACCTCGTCACTAATTATGACTTTACCTAATACGCCAAAACCAATTATTTTATTTTTCCCATCAAATTCAACACTTGTCAATGAAAAAAAGAAATAATCCTTTCTTCTAACAATTTCCTTAACCATTCCCTCAACCAAAGATGTTCCAAACATGACACCCATTTCTGCTCCCAGATTTCCTAATAGACCTGATGATGTTTCCTTAATGGATGACATTTCACTTCTCAATAGTTGACTCACCTTATCTTTCACAGCTCTCTGATGGTCCTCTAAACTTGGATTGGAAGCGAATAGAATTACCAGAATTATTATTACGAGTATGTATTTCATTTTCTTTAGATTACTTCAATAATTACTTATTAATTTTGGTTCTATTGTCACAAATTATTCCATCTCTATATCTAACTTTTAAAATATTTGCACTTATTCTATTACACCCTTTAACCGAATATGTATGAATATCGGGAATACTTTCACTACTAGTTATTGATTTAACGATATTTCCTGATTGCCATTGAAAAACTTTTTCCTCTAATGCTCTTCCAAAACCATTATATAATTCAACAACATATTCTACTGCAATTACTTCTTTCCTACTTCCGTTTCTCATTTGAACCATAAATCCAATATTTCTTCCAAATATTTATTGAGTTATAAAGTTGAGAATTGTAACATTGCAATTACATTGAATCTGACATTTTGCAAAAAAAGAAAAAAGTAAAATTAAAAAAATATATTTTCATATGTTTTGATTTTTGATAATTGAATTAATTCTAGTATCATTATTTATGTTTATCATCATATTCACATTTCCTTGAACAATAATCTCAATTTGATTCATCTACCACTGCACATACATATTTAATTCCACTTCTAAGACTATTAGACATTTAATGTAATAAATCTTGAAACTCCCCTTTTCCCCCCAAATAAATTAATGAATTCTATCCCCATTGCAACAATCGGACTATTGAATTTCTCTAGAATTGACTTATAGGTGGTATATTTTTGTTGTACTAGAAAACTCTTGCCACACCATTTACAATATTTTTCAATTATGCTACAATCTAACCCAGATTTGTTTTCGGTATCTGAGTTAGGATCACTCAAGGTTTGTTTTAATGTAATTTTATCAGTGGTATTAAGCTCAAGGATTGAAAATGTACTATCAACAACTTTACTAGCTTCATTCGTAATAATTATATCAGAAATATTATTATGTAGAGGAGTTGGAGGTGAAATTATATCAGAATTATACTGGGAAGAAGAAGTTAGTGGGTAAGAATTTGAAGTGTTATTAGCTGGTGTATCGCAAGAAATTATTAATAACAATAAAATTGCAAAACTAATTTTTGACAGTAAGTATTTCATATTTATTTTATTTGTTTAAAACCTTCTTAATTTAATAAATTCATTTCCTGATTCATAAAAATTGAGTTTTAGTTTCAATTCATCCTTTCCAACAAACTCGGCAGTCCCATCTAATTTCTTGAATTGTTCTATACCATTTAAGAAGGTTGAAATTCTAAGATTGTTAATCTTCTTATACTCTTCATATTGGTACTTGAAAGAAATATTGTTGACCTTTCCAATGCTATCTTTTATATTTGTATCTCCTAATAGGATGGTAGTTTTCTTAGTTGATGAAGAATAGTCTTTCAATTCAAAATTTCCCAAAGAATCGAAAGTGGCTGTTAGTTCATGATTATTGAATTTTGGGTCTAAACCTTTCCAACTACCGATTATTTTATCGACTGAAAGATTCTGTTTGTTTACATCAATTACACCGAAGGGGGAGGTTATTTTGGTATTTACCAAAGAATTTAAAGCCAAGCATATTAGAAATATCAAAGGATTGTATATCATTTTACTTATTTCCTTTAAAATGGTGCGATTTCTCAGATGATCCCTCGTACCAAAATCCCCCCAGATTTGTAAAATGAATTTAAATAGTAATACACAGAACTTTTATAATCCTTATTCAACGACAATAAAATTTATTTAATGGTATGATTCAATTAGGATTTTTGATAGATTCAAGATTTGAAGAAGCACTGGAGCATTATTTATTAAACAACTGATTATTTTATTAAATGACCTATTGAAATATATTATGAAATTATAAAGTAGTTATTTCATTGAAATTTGATAATGTTGTTGCTAAATAGCTTGTTGCAAATAAAATAATCCTTAATTTAACAATGCGATGT
>JBDNHS010000429.1:0-5175 GCA_041688685.1 Kapaibacterium sp. (SeqCode) | reverse complement strand
TTTGGTCTTTTTATGAGTTATATTTTTAAGTTAGTAAAAGAAAGCCCAGATAATAATGAAGTACTTGATTTAATGCCACTTAGAAAAGCTTTAACTTATATTACATTAGGTGTTTTAGGTTTATTTTTTGGAGGAAAATGGGTCGTAGATGGAGCTATTTTGTTTGCAAAAATGTTGGGTATGAGCGAAATTTTTATAGGCTTAACTATTGTTGCAATTGGAACTGCGTTACCTGAGTTAATTACTTCTGTAGTAGCGGCATATAGACGCAACGCAGATATAGCGGTTGGAAATGTTGTTGGTTCTAATATATTTAACCTTTTATGGGTTTTGGGAATAAGTTCTGTTATTACTCCTATTCCTTTTCATATAAATGGTAACTATGACATTTTGGTTATGATTATATCTAGCACAATGTTATTTTTTGCTATGGCTTTTGGTAAGAGATACGTAATTGAAAGATGGGGTGGTATTTTATTTATATTGACCTATATCTATTATTTATATACTCTAATTCTAAGAGGTTAAAATTAGAAATTACAATTGATGTTATTTTTCAAATAAAATTAATAATTGTTAAATTTTAGTAAAATTGATTTAAACTAATCATTTTAATAATTATTATATGATTTTTATTTTCTTAACATTTTTAATAATTTTTCTAAACCTATAAATTTAAGTAATGAAAATGATTCATTATTAACTTTTAGACTTAACAATATACCAAAAGTAAAAAGTAAAATATTCCCCATCCACATACCCATAAAAGGTGATATTTGTCCTTTATCAGCTAACGATTCTCCTCCAATTAAGCAAGCCCAATAAATAATGTAAAATCCTAAGGTAAAAATTGCACTTATACCAATATTTCCTCCTTTGGTTCTAATTCCCAATGGACATCCAACAAAAACAAAAACTATACAAGCAAAAGGAATTGCATATTTTTTTTGAATTTCTACTTCGTATTCATTTGCATAAAGGAAATTACTATTATATTGTTCATTATTATTATAAAGACTTGAATTTAATAAGGTAAGTGAATAATTAATTTTATTTCTTGTTTCTATATTAGAATTAATATCTTTAGCATCAACAAAATTTGTATCAAAAATAATTTTATTTTTATTATTTAATTTTTGTGAATTTCTTTTTTTATCATTTATTATATAATTCTCTTCATTTAAATTGAATTTAGAATTTGGTAATGAATTTAATGTTTTATTTTTTTCATCATTCAATATTTCTTTAGAATTAATAATACTTTTTTTATTATTAACTAATTCTAAAGTTTCTCCTTTCAATAGATATCTTAGGTGAGAATTAAATTCTACTAATATTTTTTTATTATAATTTTCAGCTCTAACCAAAGACTCATCACGAATTTTTGTCATATCATTAATATTCATTTCTCTTTGTCCCCTTGATGTTACACCATCTTCACTTTTAGCAAAACCATAACCACTTGCTGTAATAGGGACTAAATACTCTTTAAAATTTACTTTTCTATAGTTTTTTGTATCGTTGGTTTGCGATTGGTGAATTTCTCCATTATAAAGGTGAAGAATTAATTTAGAATAATCTGGAGAAAATAATATAGTACCACTATCTGCATTTACAATATTTATTTTCATATTTTGAGAATAATCATAAATTGTAACATTTTCCATAAGTCCAGTTATAGAATCTATTTTCCTAGAATGTATGGTATATCCAAATAAATCTGTTGAGAATTTTCCTGAAGCCAAAGCAAAAGTTGGCCTCGTCCGTTGAATATCTGACATTAATGTTTTGGCACTGTGATTTGTATTAGGTAATATTTTGTCATTAAACCAAAACAAAGCAATAGTTAAAAATATTCCCATAAAAATACTTGGTCTCATTAATCTTAATAAACTCGCTCCTCCTGATTTAATCACTGCTATTTCATAAGTAAAAGACAAATTACCGAATGCCATTAAAGTTGAAAATAAAACACCCAATGGCACTGCAAGCACAGTCATCCAAGCAACATTATATAGTATTAATTGTAGTATAATAGAAATGTCTAATCCTTTTCCAATTAACTCATCTAAGAATCTTAGTAAAAACTGCATTAAAAAAATAAATATTACAGTAGCCGCACCAAATAAAAATGGACCAATATGATATCTAAATATATATAATGATAATATGCTCATAAAAAGGAATGATTTTATATTTATTAAGTAATTAAGTTAAAAAATTATACTTTTTCTGAGAGTTCCAACCAACGCATAGTAATAGTATCCAATTCATCTTCTAAAATGTTCAAATTCTCAGCAATTTCTTGTAATATTTTGTAATCAGAAGTATTACCATCAGTTAATTGTAATTGATATTCTTCTTTTTGTTTTTCTAACTTTTCAATTCTTGCATTTATTTCTTCAAATTCTTTTTTTTCTTTAAATGATAGTTTTTGTTTTTTATTATCAGTTATAGAATTTTCATTTTGATTTAATTGAGTATTTGTATTATTTTTCTCTTCTTTTATTAATTCTTTTGCTTCTAAAGACTTTAATCTATTATTTTCTTTATTTATTCTATCTCTTACCTCAAGGTAGTTAGTATAATTCCCTGGGTACTCTTTTATTTTACCTTCACCTTCAAAAACCTTTATAAAATTAACTGTCCTATCTAAAAAAGATCTATCATGAGAAACTACCAACAAAACTCCTTGAAAACTATCTAACCAATCTTCTAATGAATTTAATGTTTGAATATCTAAGTCATTTGTAGGTTCATCTAAGAGTAAAACATTTGGGTTCCCCATCAGTAGCTTTAATAAAGATAATCTTCTTCTTTCACCTCCTGATAGAGTAGAAATATAGGAATTATGTTGGTTTCTCGGAAATAAAAATCTATTTAACATTTCTACTGCTGTTAATTTTAACTCTTTGCCAACTCCAACATTTATATATTCAGCTACTTCCCTTACAGATGCAATAACTGTTTTTGAATCATCTAAATTTTTTATATGTTGATGATAATAAGCTATTTTGGCAGAATCCCCTATTTTTAAATTCCCACTTGATATTTTAATCTCTCCAGACAAAACTCCTAAAAGTGTACTTTTACCAACACCATTTTGACCTATAATACCGATTTTGTCGCCTGGTTGTGCAACATAAGTAAAATCTTTAAATAATAGTTTCTCAGTTTGTTTGTTTTTAGCTGAAATAGTTATAGATTTTGTTATATTATAAGCATCAATTATTCTTGACCCCATAAAAGATTTACCGATTTCTATTTTTATATTTTTGTCATCGACTATTTTTTTTGTGTCTCTTAAATTTTCTATCCAATCTATTCTACTTTTTTGTTTTTTTCTTCTTGCAGGTGCACCTTTATTTAGCCAAACCATCTCTTGTCTAATTACATTTTTTTGATGGTCTGTTGTTGACTTTTCTATTTCCAAATAATTAGCTTTTTGAAACAAATATTGTTCGTAGTCACCAACATAAGTAAAGAATTTTTTATCGTATAGTTCCCAAATTGAGTTCGAAACAGCATCTAAAAAATATCTATCGTGAGTAACAAATAACAATGATATATTTGAATTCATTAAATAATCTTGTAGCCATTGAACTGAATCGGCATCTAAGTGATTTGTAGGCTCGTCTAATATTAATAGATTTGGTTTACTAATGATTGCCTCTGCAATGGCGACACGCTTTTGCCAACCACCAGAAAGTGTGTTTACAGGTTGGTCGTATTCGCTGAATCCCAATTTACTCAAAATAATTTTTGCATCATTTTCAAAATGCCATCCATTATTGGTTTCAATCAAAACACTAATATTATTTAATTTTTCATTTAATTCATCACTCGGAGATGTTTCTATTTCCTTGCATATTCTATTAAATTCAATTAAAGAATCATAAATTAATTCATTTGATTTGAGAACAGTGTCCAAAACCGTTTCAGTAGAATTATAACTCGGTAATTGTTCAAGGTATTTGTACCTAACTTCATTATTAAATACTACATTTCCAACATCTGAGGATTCTAAAGAAGCTACTATCTTCATAAAAGTTGATTTACCAACTCCATTTCTCCCCAAAATTCCTATTCTATCACCTTCTTTCATTCCTAAAGATAAATTTTCGAATAATAATTTATCACCATAAGATTTGGTTAAATTTTCTGTAGAAAATATTGTCATTCAGTTAAATTAGTATAAATTTATAAGCTTTTTTAATTTATTTTCAATAAATTTTATTGTTTTTACAAAATTAACTAAAAAAAGTTTTGAAATGACAAAAAATAATATTATTTTTGTAGTCTAATTTTTAGTCAATATAAATGAAAATTTACTCGGAGTAATTATGCCTTGCGGTAAAAAAAGAAAACGCCATAAAATGGCAACACACAAAAGAAAGAAAAGATTGCGTAAAAATCGTCATAAGAAAAAGAAATAATTTCTTATAAAAATTAATTTCAAAGCCCTTAATTTTATTAAGGGCTTTTTTTGTTCTATTTTATAAATTTACAAACACATTAACTAAATGTAAAATTAGATATAAATAAGTAACTTTAAATTAATTAACTATACACAACTATTTTTTAAGATTAAAGTACTTTTAGTCTACCCCCATCTATTGGTAAATTAATCCCACTTACATAGCTTCCCATTTCTGATGCCAAAAACAAAGCTCCATAAGCTATTTCTTTAGGTTCGGCAAATCTATTTAATGGAATTTCTCCTATCATCTCTTCAGAAACTTTATTACTTTCAACATTAATTTTGTTTGCTTTATTTTTGATTATGTTTTCTAATCTTTCTGTCGATGTAGCGCCGGGTAATATATTATTAACTGTGATATTAAATTGGCCTAATTCATTAGCCAATGTCTTTGACCAATTAGCAACTGCACCTCTTATAGTATTTGAAACACCCAAATTATCAAGTGGTTGTTTGACACTTGTTGATATTATATTAATTATCCTTCCAAATTTGTTTGCCTTCATTATTTCCACAATGTTTTGCACTAATATTTTATTGCATATCCAATGTCTCTTAAATGCCCACTCGTAGTCCTCAATTTTAGAAGTGTGCGCCATTCCTGCATTAGGTCCACCAGTATTATTTATTAATATATCAACTTTATCAAAAGAAAACGACTGTAATTTACTGTTTAGTTCTTCAGGGTTATCAAA
>JBDNHS010000428.1:0-4019 GCA_041688685.1 Kapaibacterium sp. (SeqCode) | reverse complement strand
TTCCATTTTTTATTTTAGTTTTAAGATTTAAGATAGCTATTATAATTAATATTAATAGTTTTCTAGAAATATCTATAAATTTAATATCTCTATATTTAGTGAATTAATTATTCAACTCTTCTTTAATCCAATCATAACCTTTTTCTTCGAGTTCCAAAGCCAATTCTTTACCACCAGTTTTTACTATTTTTCCGTCGTACAACACGTGTACAAAATCAGGAACAATATAATTCAATAATCTTTGGTAATAAGTGATAATCAAAAAAGCATTTTTTTCATTTCTAAGTTTATTTACACCATTAGAAACAATTCTAAGAGCATCAATATCCAAACCTGAATCAGTTTCATCTAAAATTGCTAATTTTGGTTCCAACATTGCCATTTGAAAGATTTCATTTCTTTTTTTCTCGCCACCACTAAAGCCTTCATTTACTGAACGACTCAAGAAACTTTTATCTATTTCAACAAGTGCTGCTTTTTCTTTCATTAAACTAAGAAAATCGATAGCATCCAAAGGTTCAATATTTCTGTGTTTTCTTACTTCATTTACAGAAGCTTTCATAAAATTAGCATTAGAAACGCCAGGAATTTCGACAGGATATTGAAAAGCTAAAAATATTCCTTCTTTTGCTCTTTCTTCTGGTGCCATGTCCATTATATCTTTATCTTCAAAAGTTATTGTACCTTCATTTATCTCATAACCTTCTTTACCAGCCAAAATAGAAGCTAAGGTTGATTTACCTGCGCCATTTGGTCCCATAATTGCGTGGATTTCACCTGGTTTTACTTCTAAATTCAAACCTTTTAATATTTCTTTACCATCTATATTGGCATATAAATTATTTATTTTTAACATCTTTTATACTTTATTATTCTTTTTTATTTTTTGTAATTTATAAAATTAAAATTAGACTGTGATTTCTAATTTTTTCTAACATTTTCTAATTTTTTTGAGAATTTATCTTGATTAAATTAATAATTAACCAACACTACCTTCGAGACTAATTGCTAATAATTTTTGTGCTTCAACTGCAAATTCCATTGGTAACTGGTTTAAAACTTCTTTTGCATAGCCATTTACAATCAATGCCATAGCTTCTTCTGTTGACATTCCTCTTTGTTTACAATAAAAAAGAATATCTTCTGAAATTTTAGAAGTAGTTGCTTCGTGCTCAACAACTCCGGTACTATTATTCATTTCAATATATGGAAAAGTATGAGCACCACATTTATCACCAAGTAATAATGAATCACATTGAGAGAAATTACGTGCGTTTGTTGCTTTTTTTCCGATATTGACCAAACCTCTGTAACTATTGTTACTAAATCCAGCCGATATACCTTTAGAAATGATTTTACTTTTAGTATTTTTACCAATATGTGTCATTTTTGAGCCAGTATCAGCTTGTTGATGATTTGCAGTTACTGCAACTGAATAGAACTCACCAATTGAGTTGTCGCCTTTTAGAATACAACTCGGGTATTTCCAAGTAATTGCTGAGCCAGTTTCAACTTGTGTCCAAGATATTTTTGAATTATCACCTTCACACAAACCTCTTTTAGTAACAAAGTTGTAAATTCCACCTTTACCATTTTTGTCACCCGGATACCAATTTTGTACAGTAGAATACTTTACTTCAGCGTTTTTATGTGTAATAATCTCCACAACTGCTGCGTGTAATTGATTTTCATCTCTCATCGGTGCAGTACAACCTTCCAAATAACTTACATAACTACCTTCATCAGCAATAATTAAAGTTCTTTCGAATTGTCCAGTAGAAGCGGCATTTATTCTAAAGTAAGTGGATAATTCCATTGGACATCTAACACCTTTTGGAATGTAACAAAATGAACCATCACTAAATACAGCTGAGTTAAGTGCTGCAAAATAATTGTCTGTTTGAGGTACAACGCTACCCAAGTATTTTTTTATTAATTCAGGGTGTTCTTTAACAGCCTCACTAAACGAGCAGAAAATTATACCTAATTCACCTAATTTTACTTTAAAAGTAGTAGCCACTGAGACGCTATCAATAACAGCATCAACTGCAATTCCTACTAATCTCTCTTGTTCTTTTAGAGAAATACCCAATCTTGCAAAAGTATCTAATAACTCTGGATCAATTTCATCCAAACTATTTGGTGCAATCTTTTGTTTAGGAGCAGCATAATAATAAAGATTTTGATAATCAATTTCAGGATAAAAAACTTTTGCCCATTTTGGTTCTTTTAAAGTTTTCCAATATTTGAAAGCCCTTAGTCTCCACTCTAAAAGAAATTCAGGTTCATCTTTTTTAGCTGAGATAAATCTTACTATATCTTCATTCAGTCCAAGTGGAGCAAATTCTTGTTCTATGTTAGTTACAAATCCATATTTGTATTCATTGGATGTAACCTCTTCAATTAATAGTTGGTCTTCTGTCATTTCGTCCTCAATTTATAAAGATTTAATTTTTGATTTTTGTGTCAAGTTAATAATTCAATAATTTAAATAGCATCTATTATTTCTTTTACTTTTTTAAAAGAATTTTCCCAATTCAAATTTTCATTGTACTCTTTCAGAGTGCTTTTTACCAAACTTTTGTACTTTTTTTCTTCGAAATTTTCTAAAATAATCTTTGCAAAATCATTTGGTGTTGATTCTTTTGGTAAAGTATAACCATTTATTCCATCCTTAATAACATATTGAACACCGTCGATTTTATGTCCTATTGAAGGAACACCATAGTAAGATGCTTCTGCGTAAACTAATCCAAATGCCTCAGAAATTGATGGCATAAATAAAAAATGTGATTCAAACATTAGTCTTTCAAACAAATCAAACTGTTTTTTATCTTTTTTATCCAAAAACCCGTACACTGTTACAAATTCTTTAAAGTTTGATTTAATCTTAGGATTACTACCGATAATAATTAATTTACACTTAACTTTATGTATTTCATTTATAATTTTAACAGTTTCTAATACTTTTTCTAAACCTTTTCTTTTGTAATCAACACCAATAAACATTAAGTTTAGTTGTTCAAATTTTTTTAATTTTAAAATTTCAATTTTATTTACATTTGTGTCAAAACCTATGTTAGCACCAAAAGGTATAACTTTTATTCTCGCTTGCTCTATTTTATAAAAATTCAACAGCGATTCTTCAGCCCACTTAGTTGCACAAATTACTTTATCACATTTATCGAAAACATTTTTTTCTATTTGATTCAAATAATCTATTTCATTTTTAGAATAATTTTTGTACCAATCTGAACTATCTAACAAGTTTTGAAATGTAGCATCAATAAAAATAATCTTTTTAATTTTTGAATTTACAAATGCCAAGTGAAATGAACCAGGTGCAAAAATTAATTCAATGTTATTTTTTAAAATAAAGTCATCTATCTGTTTACCAAAGTCTTTGAGAACCGATTCATCTCTATATATCTCTATATATTTATTTAAAAAAAATTTATTTAAAACTTTTTTGAAAACATTTTTTTTACTTTTTGCAACATTTAATCCTTTAATACTTATCATATTAGTGTAATGTAATTTAAGATTGTCATACATAGATTTAACTAATCCAGACCAAGCTTTATGATCTTCTTCATCAAAAATACTTACAAACCCAATATTCACAATTATTAAACCTAATATTTATTTAATTTTTAATATTAATTAATTGAACAAACTCTGTTTTTATAGTTTTTAAGTCAGATAACTTAGTATTATCAAACAATTCATCTATTTTCTTCTGAATTAATGCTAATGGTGAACGAATAGTACATGTTTCTTTTCTATCACAAGTTTCTTCAGGATTTTCATCATCTAAACATTCAACAATTTTTGCTTTGGAATCCAAAGCAAAAATAATATTATTCAAGGAAATGTCTTTTGCAGGCATAGAAAGAGTGTAACCTCCTTTGATACCTTGATGTGAAATTATAAGATTTTTTTTCATTAATAATTGCATAGTTTTTGACAAAAATTCGAAAGAAAGTTCTAGGTTTGAAGCTATTTCCTTTGCAGGAACA
>JBDNHS010000427.1:0-2780 GCA_041688685.1 Kapaibacterium sp. (SeqCode) | reverse complement strand
AAACTTCATCTCCAGTACCTTGTAAAAAATCACCATTCTTTTTTACAACTAAAACTTTTGCATAATTATATGCACCATTACCATCATCTGTTCTTACTATAAATACAACACCTTTATTTTCATTCGCATAATTTGCACCTTTCAAATTTACTACTTTACTTGTAAAAGCCATAGAATTTAAAGCTTCACCTAAAAAAGTATCATTTAAGTCATCAGTTAAGAACTCAGTTGTTCCAATTTGAGCAATTTTTGGAGCACCAGCATTGTAAGAATATTTAGTTTGAGCTACTGCTGAACCAAATTCCAAAGTGTTATTTCTTGTATATAAACATAATTGCCACATATCAGAACCTGAAATTTTGAAAATTTTTGGCGATGCATCATCCATATCATATAAATTCAAACCACTACCAAATTCTTTAGAATCAGTTCCAAAAACTTTGATTTCTGAATCATTACCAGTCAAATCAAATCTCGAAGCAGGTGACCAAGTTAATTCAGCAGCATTAGTGCTGATAGCATTTTTTGCAGCATTATTATAAACTGATCTTAATTCAAATGTATATATAGTTCCTTCTACCAAACCTGTAACTTCGATTGGATTTACATTTTTTGCTATAGATTTAGGAGCTAAAGGAGCACCACCATCAGTACTAACAATTAATTCATAACCAGCAAAAATTGATTTACCAGCATCTGCAGAAGCAGCATAAGTAATGTGAACTGTAGTGCTATTGATAGAAGTTGCTTTTAATCCAGTTGGGGCTGTAGGAATTGTATTACCTAAGTAAAAAACAACTTTGTTACTCAAAGTGTCAGCTTTTACTTGAATAAAAGTAGCTGTACTGCTTGAAGTAAGAATGTCAGCTAATTTTACTACTATTTTAGAATCTGACCAAGAAATAATATTTACTGCAGGTAACTCATAAGTACCAACAAAAACTTTGCTTGTTGCAGAGTTAAGACCAAAATTATTACCATTAATAGTTAAATTACTACCAGGTAATCCAATAACATTTGACAATGAAGTAATTTCTGCATCACCATCTGCATCACCAGTGGCAACCAAACTTTCTTCACAAGAAGTGAATAAGATTGAAGAAATTACTAAAAGAGACAATAAGAAATATATTTTTTTGAACATAACAGTGTCCCATAAATTAATAAACTAAAAATTTGTTTATATATAAAGGACAAAATTAAGTAAATAAATCTTTAAAATGAAAGAATTTTAATAAAAAAATACAAAAATGTTATTAAATATTATCTAAAAAAAATATAAACAACGATATTTATTATAGATTTAAGTGATTTTGTTTGCTACTGATAAACTTTAATTATTATTAATTGACAAATAAATTGTATTTTTGAAATTGTTTATTTGAATTCTTATAAAATTTAATTATTTTACTAATTATATTATATAATTGAAGTCTAATAAAAAAAATAACAAGCAAAAGTTTAAAATAAAATCTAATTTTAATAAAGGTAATTTATGTCTGCCAAAAATATTCCAAATAAAAATGATATAAAGATAGGGAAAAGTATTATTAATTCTAATAGTACTAATATTACCAATAAGATAAAAAAAGGAACAAAATCTCAAATAAACAACTTATTTGGAATTCCCGAAAAGTATCAAGATTTTTTGTTTATAAGTTTATTGGTATTAATGGTTTATATATTTTTGGGAAGTGCAATATTTGGTAATGGTATTGAAGTTAATAGTGATAGATTAGCATCAGATAGTTTCAAAACTTATCTTGAAGAGGCAGCTAATCATGGAGAATTTCCTCAATGGATACCATATATTTTTGGTGGAATGCCATCTTACGGTGCTTTGTTGACAACTGGCGACAGATGGTGGGATTTTTTCTCACAGTTCCTGATAGGGGTTACTGTTTTTATTGGTAATATATTAGGTAATGACACTGGAAGAATTGCAGCTTTTTATTCTTTTTATTCAATTGGTATTTATTTACTATTACGAAATAGAAAATTAGATAGATTCTCTTCGTTTTTGGGAGGGTTTGCAGCTACATTTTCGACAAGTGTAATAATTTGGGTAATGATTGGACACAATACGAAGCCAGTTGCCGCAGCTTGTTTGCCATTTATTTTATTATTTTGGGATAAACTCAAAGATAAGTTCTCATTTATAAATTTTGTACTTTTGGCAGTCGTTACTCACTTTTTATTTGAGTCAACTCACGTTCAAATGATTTTTTATATAGCAACTGCAATCGGTATTTACTTTTTATATGAAGTAGTTTCTTCGTTCTTTAGCAAAGAAAATACAAAAGGTATTTTGAGAGCTGCAGGACTTATGGTCATTTCTGCAGGTTTAGCATTTATGTTATCTTCTGACAGATATTTGTCTGTAATGGAATATACTCCTTATTCTACTCGTGGTTCGGCACCAATCAAATTAGAAAGTGCAGAAAAAACTAATTCCAAAAATGTAGTGAATGAAGATGGTGGCAACTCCTATGATTATGCTACTCAATGGTCATTTAGTCCACAAGAAATGATGACATTTTTTGTACCTAATTATTATGGATTTGGTAAATTAAAGTATGACCCTTCAGAAGAACAAAATCAAGGCACTATACTTAATCAGTTTTTCCAAGAGGAAACTCAATTGCCAACATATTTTGCACAAAAGCCATTTGAAGATGCGGCACCATATATGGGTATCTTGATTTTATTTTTGGCGATTTATGGTTCAATTATTAGATTTGATAGTAGTTTTGTTAAGTTTTTAGTAATTTTATCTTTTT
>JBDNHS010000426.1:0-3240 GCA_041688685.1 Kapaibacterium sp. (SeqCode) | reverse complement strand
TTCATAACGGCAGCCTGACAGCCACATAAGACCATTTTGCCACTGCGGGCCTTGCAAGTTTTGTATCCTAATAAAATGGCACTTAATCCCGATGAATCTACATATTTAGTAGCAGTCAAATCTATAATTAAATTCTTCATCCCAACATGCTCGGGGTGTAAAATCATTTCCTTTAGTTCTTTACTGCTCCTGCTAACTAGTTTCTCTTCGCTAACACTAATAATATTAAACTTCTCTTTTCGTTCTACTTGTATATTCACTGGTCTCAATTTTTATTCTCAAACCTAACTGAATTATGTCAAAAAATCAAAAAAAGATGAAACTTTGAAACTAAATCGACTTTTTTTTTGTCAAATACCTAAAGACTGTATCTTTTAAGGGACATTTCAAAAGGAACGTGTAAATAATAAATCGTCAAATGAGTGCCTTTGTTTTGAATTAAGTTTAATTTTATGTTGTTTTACTTCTGAAAATTGAAACAGCAAAAAAAAGAACTAAGAAGATAATTAAATAGAGATAAAATATATGGAAGCAAAATTTTCACCAAAAGTTAAAGAAGTAATCTCATATAGTAGAGAAGAAGCGCTGCGTCTAGGTCATGATTATATTGGCATTGAACATTTGTTGCTAGGACTAATTAGAGAAGGAGACGGATTGGCTATAAAAGTACTTCAAACACTTGATGTAGATGTGGTGCTTATACGTCGCGCTATCGAAGATTCTATCAAAGATAAAGTAGCTAAAACAACTTTTAATAATGGAAATCTGCCGCTGACCAAACAAGCAGAAAAAGTTTTAAAGTTAACTTTTATAGAAGCTAAATTATATAAATCAAGAGTGATTGGAACTGAGCATTTATTATTATCTTTTTTTAGAGATGAAGAAAACATTGCTGCTCAAATTTTGAATAAACAAGGACTGAATTACGAAAAAATAAGAACTGAAATTGAAAATATCCAGAATGGAACTTCAAGTGCAGAATCTTCTGAGAATCCAAAACCTAAATCCAAGGTTGCTGATTCTTCTTCAAAAACAGGTAAAGAGAAATTTAAAACACCTGTGTTGGATAATTTTGGAAGAGATTTGACAAAATTAGCTACAGAAGATAAATTAGATCCAGTTATTGGTAGAGAAAAAGAAATTGAGCGATTATCACAAGTTTTATCTCGTAGAAAAAAGAATAATCCAGTTTTGATTGGAGAGCCTGGGGTAGGTAAAACTGCTATTGCTGAGGGCTTGGCTTTAAGGATAGTACAAAAGAAAATTTCAAGAGCATTGTATGACAAAAGAGTTGTTTCATTAGATGTTGCTTCTTTGGTTGCTGGTACAAAATACAGTGGACAATTTGAGGAAAGAATGAAAGCTTTATTGGCTGAATTAGAAAAAGCAAAAGATGTAATTTTGTTTATTGACGAAATACACACTATTGTGGGAGCTGGTGGGGCATCGGGCTCATTAGACGCATCAAACATTTTCAAACCTGCTTTGGCAAGAGGTGATATACAATGTATTGGAGCAACTACTTTAAATGAATATAGACAAAATATTGAAAAAGATGGTGCTTTAGATAGAAGATTCCAAAAAATATTAGTAGAGCCACCTACAACAGAAGAGACATTAGAAATTATCGAAAAGATAAAAGAATCTTATGAAAATCATCATTCAGTTGTTTATTCTGATGATGCAATTGTTGCAAGTGTAAGAATGGCTGAGAGATATATTACTGATAGAAATTTCCCAGACAAAGCAATTGATATAATTGATGAAGCTGGTGCAAAAGTACATTTAGCAAATATAGTTGTGCCAAAAGAAATAATTGAAATTGAAAAACAAATAAATGATGTTAGAATTGAAAAAAATTCAGTTGTAAAAAAACAAGATTTTGAGGAAGCTGCAAGGTTACGTGATTTGGAAAAAAGATTACAATTTGACTTAGAAAAGTTGAAATCTGATTGGGAAGTCCAATCTACTCAAAGAGTATTTCCTGTAACTGATGAAGATATTGCCGATGTTGTAGCACTTATGACTGGAATTCCAGTTAATAAGATTGCCGAAACTGAATCAACAAAACTTCTAAAATTAGAAAGTGATTTAAAGGAATATGTTGTTGGTCAAGACGAAGCTATTGAACATCTTTCAAAAGCTATCAGAAGAGCAAGGGCTGGACTAAAAGATCCATCGAGACCAATTGGCTCATTTATGTTCTTAGGTCCAACTGGAGTAGGTAAAACAGAACTTGCAAAAACTTTAGCAAAAGTGATGTTTAATTCAGAAGATGCTCTTATTAGAGTTGATATGAGTGAGTATATGGAAAAATTTTCTGTTTCGAGATTAGTTGGAGCGCCTCCAGGTTATGTAGGATACGAAGAAGGCGGTCAATTAACTGAAAAAATTAGAAGAAAACCATATAGTATTATTTTATTGGACGAAATTGAAAAAGCTCACCCTGATGTATTCAATATATTGTTACAAGTATTTGACGATGGTGTTTTAACTGATGGATTAGGTCGAAAAGTTGATTTTAAAAACACAGTTATCATTATGACTTCAAATGTTGGTACAAGAGATGTGAAATTGGGTGGTAAAATTGGGTTCAATTTAGAGACAAAAGACAGTGATTATGAGTATTTAAAGGATTCTATCGAAGAATCTATGAAGCAACAATTTAATCCTGAATTTATTAATAGAATTGATGATTTTATCATATTCAGAAAATTACAAAAAGAATCTATTAGCAGTATTATTGATATTCATATTAAGAAACTAAAATCTAGATTGTCACTCAACAATATGGAATTAGATTTTACTACTGAGGCAAAAGAATTCTTGGTAGAAAAAAGTTATGACGATAAATATGGTGCAAGACCTTTGAGAAGAGCTTTACAAAAATATGTTGAAGATGAATTATCTGAGCAGATTTTGAAAGGTATTTTGTTAAATGGTGTGAAAGTTACTGCAGATGTTAACGAAGATAAAAAAGGACTTAATTTCAACTTTAGTGAAGTGATAAAAATCATAGATGAGGCAGATTTGGAATTAAACTTGACTAATATTACAGAAGATACAACAATAACACCAATTAATAATGAATTAGAAGATAGTTCTGCAAATTGGGATGAACAAAACAAAGAAGAGATTACTGAAGCAAAAAAGTAAAATCCTGAGAAGTATAGTTATAATGAATAGTGATAACAAATAGTTATATACAAAAAAACAGCATTTAATATAAATGCTGTTTTT
>JBDNHS010000054.1:0-2405 GCA_041688685.1 Kapaibacterium sp. (SeqCode) | reverse complement strand
TGCAATATCCTAACTCTGATGGTAATGTAGTTGATTATACAGATTTTATTTCAAAATCTAATGAAAAGAATATTCCTGTTATAGTTGCGGCTGATTTGTTAAGTCTAACTTTATTAAAATCGCCAGGTGAGATGGGAGCTGATATTGCAGTTGGTACTACACAAAGATTTGGAGTTCCAATGGGATTTGGTGGTCCTCACGCTGCATTTTTTGCAACTAAAGATAAATATAAAAGAATTATACCAGGTAGAATAATAGGGTATACCATTGATTCAAATGGTAAAAGTGCTCTTAGAATGGCTCTACAAACTAGAGAACAACATATTAAAAGAGAAAAAGCAACTAGTAATATTTGTACAGCACAAGTATTATTAGCTGTTATGGCCGGTATGTATGCAGTATATCATGGTCCAAAAGGACTTAAAAATATTGCTGAAATGATAAACAAACATACTTCATTATTAAGCAAATCATTGTTATCACTTGGATTCAAATTAACTAATGAATATTATTTTGATACCATTAAAATTGAATTAGATTCTACTCAAAATGAAAAATTAAGAGTTTTATCTGAAAATAAAAAAATCAATCTAAGATTTGAAACAGACTTTGTGGGAATTAGTATTAATGAAGTAACTACTTCTGCTGACATCTATGAATTAATTGAACTCTTTGAAGAATTATCTAGTAAAAAATCTGCAAATAATTTTTCTGAAAATGAATTAATAAATATAAATCCTAATTTAATAAGAACTTCACCATATTTAACACATCCAACTTTTAATAAATATCACTCAGAAACCGATATATTAAGATATTTAAAAATGTTGGAAAATAAAGATTTATCTTTGACTGGTTCTATGATTCCACTTGGCTCTTGTACTATGAAATTAAATGCTACTACAGAAATGATTGGAGTAACATTCCCTGAAGTTGGTTCCATACATCCTTTTGCGCCAAGTAACCAAACTTTAGGTTATAAAGAATTAATTACTGAATTAGAAAAAGATTTGTGTGAAATAACTGGTTTTGCTGCAATGTCATTGCAACCAAATTCTGGTGCACAAGGAGAATATGCTGGATTATTAGTAATAAGAGCATACCACCAACATAATGGCAATAGCCACAGAAATATATGCGTCATACCTGCTTCTGCTCATGGTACTAATCCAGCGAGTGCTGTTATGGCAGGTATGAAAGTTGTTGTAGTTAAAACAGATGCTAGTGGAAAAATCGATTTTAATGATTTAAAAGAAAAAGTAGAAGCAAATAGCAATAATTTGGCTGCTTTAATGGTTACATATCCTTCTACTTATGGTGTCTTCGAAGAAAAAATATTAGAAATTACAGATTTGATACATCAACATGGTGGTCAAGTTTATATGGATGGTGCTAATATGAATGCACAAGTTGGTATCACAAGCCCAGCAAAAATTGGTGCAGATGTTTGTCACTTGAATTTACATAAAACTTTTTGTATTCCACACGGTGGAGGAGGGCCTGGGGTAGGTCCAATTGGAGTCGTAAAACACTTAGCTCAATTCTTGCCTGGACATAAATTAGTAAAAACTGGTGGAGAAAATGCTATTACCGCTATTACTGCTGCTCCTTGGGGTAGTGCCTCAATATTAGTAATATCTTATGCGTATATCAAAATGATGGGCAGTTATGGGCTTAAAAAAGCTACTCAAATAGCAATTTTAAATGCAAATTATATCAAAGAAAAATTAAAAGATCATTACAAAGTATTATATACAAATGAAAGAGAAATGGTTGCACATGAACTTATTTTTGATATGAATGTATTTAGATTAAGTGCTGGAATTGAAGTAGTGGATATTGCAAAAAGATTAATGGATTATGGTTTTCATGCCCCTACAGTCTCATTTCCAGTTGCTGGTACATTGATGGTAGAACCAACTGAAAGTGAGCCTTTGGCTGAAATGGATAGGTTTATTGAAGCAATGATAGGAATTAGAGAAGAGATAAGAGAAATTGAATTGGGTATAACTGAAAAAGGAAACAATGTCCTAACAAACTCTCCACATATTGCTGAAATTGTTATTAGTGATAATTGGGATAAAAAGTATTCAAGAGAAAAAGCAGTATTTCCGTATTCTTATAGCAAAAAAACGAAATTTTGGCCTACTGTCTCTAGGGTAAACGATGCTTATGGAGATAGAAACTTAGTTTGTAGTTGTAATCCTATTGAAGATTATATTGAAAACTAAAAAAAATAAATAATTTTTAACAAAAAGGAAGTTTTACTTCCTTTTTTTTTGATATAATAAAATTTAAATCTATTTTTGTAGTTATCAAAATCTTTATTTAAGTATATAAAATATTATGCCGAAATACGTACAAGCAGATAAAATCGAAGATGGTATGATTTTATATGAAGATCT
>JBDNHS010000425.1:0-5284 GCA_041688685.1 Kapaibacterium sp. (SeqCode) | reverse complement strand
ATTTAATTTTCTTTTTTTATTCATGGTTTTTCAATAATGTCCAATTCATATACAAAAAATACTACAAGTACTCATAATAGACCATTTAAGATGATTATGCAGAACAAGAAAGCATATTTCGATTATGAAGTAATTCAAAAAATTGAAGCTGGTATTGTTTTGCAAGGTACAGAAGTTAAATCTTTAAGAAATGGTAAATGTAATCTTCAAGATTCTTATGCTGGATTTACTAATAAATTTAGTTTTGAATTAGTGTTATATAATCTTCAAATTGCAGAATATGAATTTGGTAATTATCAAAATCATTCTTCAAAAAGAACTAGAAAATTATTAATAAATAATAGTGAAGCAAGGAAATTAAATATAGGTATAACTGAAAAAGGTTATACTATTGTTCCTACTCAAATTTATTTTTCGGGTCATTTAGTCAAAATTGAAATAGCTTTAGTAAAGCCAAAAAAACTTTTTGACAAAAGAGAGACTACTAAAGACAGAGAAAACAAACGAGATTTAGATAGAATCAAGAAAAATAGTTAATTATTAATAAAACTTAGTATATATTTTTAATGAATTTTAGTAATAAAAAAGAATTAATATCTATAATAATACCTGCGTATAACGAATCGTTACGTATTTCAAAAACTCTCAATAAAATATTAAGTTTTATTGAGGATAATAACGATTATGATTTTGAAATTATCGTCGTAAATGACGGTTCGAATGATAATACAAATGAAGTCGTATTATCTTTTGCAAATGTAGTTTTAATAGACAATAAAGTAAATAAAGGAAAAGGTTCTGTTATAAGACAAGGTATGTTAAGTGCACAAGGTGATTATTTATTATTTTCAGATGCTGACCTTTCAACTCCAATTGAAGAATTAGAGAAATTGTTGTCATTTATTAAAGATTTTGATATCGTAATTGGTTGTCGAGCACTCCAAAACGATTTAATCAAAGAACACCAACCATTTTATCGTGAAATAATGGGGAAAACATTTAATTTATTTGTACAACTGCTGGTGGTCAAAGGAATAAAAGATACACAGTGTGGATTTAAATTATTTAAAAATGAAGTTGCAAAGAAAATATTTGGTTCATCTAAAATTGACGGATTTAGTTTTGATGTAGAAACAATCTACCTTGCAAGTAAATTTAGATTTAAAGTTAAAGAAGTTCCTGTTTTATGGTTCAATGATGATAGAAGTAAAGTTGACCCGATAAAAGACTCAATGAAAATGTTTAGAGAACTACTTGTAATCAAAAATTTACACAAAAATCAAAACTTTATTAATTAATAATTGGTTTTGGTTTTTTGAGTTAAACAACTTATTTCTATTAAATATAAATAATGTTAACAAAGAACTGAATTACTTTTATAAATCTTATTTTTTTGTTAAATTGATTTCTTATTTTTTACAAAGTACAAAATAATTATATTTAATGAAGAATTTCATTATTTTAATTAACTATCTAACTTTAAAGACAACAATAGAAAGAATAATATTTTAAGGGATTTATGGACTTCAAACAGACAAATAGAATTTTTGGATTTCTTGCATTAGTTATTTCATCAATAGTTTATTTGATGACAGTGCAAGACTCGGTTCCATTTTGGGATTGTGGAGAATTTTCAGCAGCAGCTGCTTTACAACAGGTGCCTCATCCACCAGGAGCTCCACTATTTTTGATGATTGCAAAATTATTCCATTTAATTCCGTTTGGTGACTCAGGATGGAGAATAAATTTAGTTTCTGTATTCTCTAGTTCTTTTACAATATTATTTTTGTATTTAATAACAGTTAAAGTAATTAATATTTTCAAAGGTAATATCCCAGCTAATATTAGCGAAACTTTTGCTGTTTGTGGGTCAGCTTTTGTCGGTGCATTAGCTTTTACTTTTAGTGATACTTTCTGGTATAATGCTGTCGAATCAGAAGTGTATGCTATGGCAACTTTGTTTGTTGCAATTATCGTTTATCTTGCCATGAGATGGTGGGAAGAAGCTGATAACGAAGGACACGAAAGATATTTAATATTAATTGCTTATCTAATGGGATTATCAACAGGTGTTCACTTATTGGCAATATTAGCTATATTTTCATTAGTTTATATGGTATTTTTGAGAAAATACGATATTACTTGGAAAAATTTCTTTTATACTTCAGCTATAGCTTTGATTATATTCTTTGTCATTTACCCTGGCGTGGTAAAAGTATTACCAGCCTTTTTAGCAGGTCATACATCTGGTAGAAGTGAAGCGAGAGAATATGCTATAGAAAATAGCCCTATTTTAACTTATATTGCTATTGGTATTATGCTTTTAGCTATTTATGGTTTTTATGAAGGTTATACAAAGAAAAAACAACTACTTACAATAATTACTTCTTCATTCATTTTCATAATATTAGGTTATACAACTTATACACAAATATTAATTAGATCAAATACAAGAACTCCAATGAATGAAAATGCTCCTAAAACATTTTCTAAATTAGCATCTTATTTAGGTCGTGAACAATATGGAGATGATGGGTCTTGGCCACGTAGAATTAAATCAGAAGATTATTTCATTAGAAATTATACTGCAAAAGATGATAATGGTGAATACATCTACGGTGAATGGTACGAACCAGGCACCAAACAAATTACAAGAAAAGATGGAAGTTCTATTACCGTAGCCAATTTTGATAGAGTAAACATTGCTGGAGAATTAACATATCTTTGGAAATATCAAATTTACCACATGTATTTAAGGTATTTTAATTGGAATTTCATCGGTAGAGCTTCTGACGAACAAGATGCACCTCACACTTTTATATCAAAAGATGATAATGGGCTAAATTACAAAACAGGTTATGGTCATTTATTCCCTATTAGATTTTTTGCATTTCCATTTATTATTGGGTTAATTGGATTAATATTTCATGCACAAAAAGACAAGAAAATGGTCAGTATATTTTTCTTAATGTTTTTGATGATGGGTGTTTTGGCTGCGATTGCTCAACAACAACAAAATCCCCAACCAAGAGAAAGAGATTATTTTTATACGGGTTCATTTATGCTTTGGTGTATGTGGATTGGTATCGGAGTTTATAGTATTATTGAATCGTTATCGAAAAAAGAATATTCATTAATAAAATCTATTTCTGTAGTATTAATTTTGTTAATGCTGGTACCAGTGAATATGGCTGCAGGTGGTTGGAAATTACACGATAGAACTGGAAATTATATACCATTTGATTATAGTTATAATATATTACAAAGTGTTGAAAAAGATGCAATATTATTTACTAATGGTGATAATGATACTTTCCCTCTTTGGTATTTACAAGATGTAATGGGCGTTAGAAGAGATGTAAGAATAGTGAATTTAAGTTTGGGTAATACTTTATGGTATATTGAACAACTAAAGAATGAAATGCCTTGGGGTGCCAAGAAAATTCCACTTTCTTTCCCTGACGGAATTCTGAATGTAGATGAAGAAACAGATCCAAATGCTTTAAGTTATGATTTTGGAGAAGCAAGATTACTATCAATACCTGTCAAAAGAGAGATTTTAGCTCAGTATACAAAAGATGAGAACGTATTAAATAAAGGTAGTTTTGATGTAACCTTTTTGGGTAAACCTTATGGCGAACAACAGGGAAAGCAATTTTATTTGTATAGAGTACAAGATAAATTGATTCAAGAAATCTTAGAAAGAATTAAGTTTGAAAGACCAGTTTATTTTTCTATCACCGTTGGACCAGATGCATTTTGTGGATTAGAAAATTACTTTAGATATGAAGGTATGGCTATGAGAATTTGTCCTGTACCACAAAGAGATAATTATGGTGATAATTATAGTATTCCTATATATGAAAAAACAATATTAAATATTGACAACTCAAATGATTACCATAAAGAACCACATTATGGATTTAAGTTAAGAAATTTAAATAATTCAAATGTATATTATGACCCAGTTCATAGAAGACTTATGTCTCAGTACAGACAATTATATTATTTTGTAGCAAGAGATGTATTGGTTAAAGAAAAAGATACTTTAAAAGCTAAAAAAGTATTAGATGTAATGAATAAATATATATCAGTAAAACAATTTCCACTTACTTTTGATTTTGAAAATAAATTAGCTAAAATGTACGGCGACTTAGGAGATATAAATGCATCTAAGGAATTTGCTAAGTTATGTATAGAATCTACTAAAGAAATTATATCTAATAAAAAGTTACTAAATGAAAACTTTAGCTACGAATTAACTGGTTATGAAGGTCCTTTCACTTCTGCTTATAATAGTTATTTAATCTTAAAGGATTATACTGGTGCAAAATTAATTTTAAACCAGTTTATTGGTCAATTAGAGTCTGTATTGTCTTATATTCAAAATGGCGAATACCCAGGTGTAGACCCACAAAGGGTTCAATATATTTATGTAAATTCAATAGCTAATAAATACAAATTAGAAGTTCTACCATTTGAAGATAAAAAAGATTATAAAGGCGCTGTAAATAAATTACAAGAAATTATTGCAAAGTTACAAAATGAAGATAATCCTGCAAATTCTCAAGTAATTGGATTATTGATGATGAGAACTCAAGAAATACAAGCTCAATTTTTGAATGATAATAGTTCAACTGTTTCAAATAACAAAATAGATTTACAATAATACTTTTTTTTAATGTTTTAAAAATAAAAAATAAAATAACTAACTTATGAATGTATTAATTTCTGATGGCTTAGCAAGAGAAGGTAAACAAGTTTTATTAAATAATAACTATACTCTAACAGAACAATTTTTTGAATTAGAAGATTTAATCATTAATATTCAAAATTTTGACGCTGTAATTGTACGTTCTGCTACTAAAATAACTAAAGAAATAATTGATGCTGGAAAAAAAGGGAAATTAAAAGTTATCTGTAGAGCCGGTGTTGGAATAGACAACATTGATTCTAATTATGCAAAATCTGTAGGAATTCCAGTACTTAATACACCAGGTGCTTCTGCTATTTCAGTTGCTGAATTATCTATTGGGATGATGTTTAGTTTGAGTAGATTTCTTAATGTTTCAACTCAAACTATGTCAGAATTAAAATGGAATAAAAAAGAGTATTCAAATGGTACTGAATTATTTGGTAAAACATTAGGTATAATCGGTTTTGGTATGATAGGCAATGAAACTGCAAAAAGAGCAATTGCTTTAGGTATGAATGTAATTATATCAAATATAACAGAAGTAACAACTGATATAAACGTCAAATTTGTTTCGTTAGATGATTTGTT
>JBDNHS010000424.1:0-4811 GCA_041688685.1 Kapaibacterium sp. (SeqCode) | reverse complement strand
TTTTCAATTTTCTTTTTTCTTTATTTTTTATTTTAATTATAACATTTAGAAATTTTTTAAATACAATCAGTAATAAATTATGAGTCAAAGTTTCGTAGGTACGATTACCAATACAAAAGGTTTCAAAGGTAAAGTTTATGTCTCAGATGTACCGAATGGCATCAATTTAGTAAATAAAGGGACAAAAGTAAACATTGGCTATTCTACTAGTTTTACAAAACAATATACCATCGAAAAGTGGGATAAAATAAGCACTGGAGCTGTAATTTTATTACAAGAAATTACTAGTGACAACTTGGCGAAAGAATTAAAAGAAAATGCTATGTATATTGAAGAAACTGATCTGAATGACAAAGAAAATGAAGAGTATTTCAAAGATGTTTCTAATTTTGAAGTATTTAACATAGAAAATGGCAAAAAGATTGGCTATATTTTAGAAGTTTGGGAATTACCTGCAAATAATGTTTGGTTAGTTGATACCGAAAAAGGTGATTTGCCAGTTCCGGTTATTAATGATGTAGTAAAATCTATAAACTATAATGAACAAAAAGTAGAGATTTTCTTAATACCAGGGCTAATGGATTTAATTGATAATGGCAAAGGTGAAAAACAAGATAAAGATGATAATGAAGAAGAAATAGATTAAATACTTTTGACTATAATTACTTTATAATTCTAACATTTGTTTTATTTATTTAGTCATTTGGAAATTCTCCTTATGGCTTTTTCTTTTTAATAAAATATTATTTGGTTAACAAATATTATTTATTAATAAAATTATTTGAGATTAACTTGAAAATAGAAATTTTATCAGCAGTACCAGAAATTTTTGTATCAGTAATCAATTCTTCTATAATCAAACGGAGTATTGAAAAAGGTAAAGTAGTAATTAATTTACATAATTTACATAATTACTCTGATAATAAATTCGGTCATATTGATGATGCTCCTTACGGTGGTGCATCTGGAATGTTGATTAAGTGTGAGCCAGTATTTAAATGTATTGATGAATTGTTATCAAAGGAAGATTACCAAAAAATTATCTTTATGTCTGCCGATGGAGTCAAACTAAATCAAACAATTTCAAATGAAATATCATTATTAGATAATATTATTATTATTTGTGGACATTACAAAGGAATTGACCAACGTATAAGAGATTATTACAAAACTTATGATATATCTATTGGTGATTTTGTTCTGACAGGTGGAGAATTAGCTGCTTTGGTTTTAATTGATAGTATAATCAGGCTTATCCCGGGCGTAATTGGTGATGCTACTTCGGCATTAGATGATTCATTTATGGACGGAATGCTTGAATCACCTCAATATACAAGACCAGCAGAATTTAGAGGTATGAAAGTGCCAGATGTTTTACTAAGTGGAAATCCAAAATTAATTAGTGAATGGCAACAAAATAAATCTTATGAAAAAACGCTCAAAATAAGACCAGATTTGATTGATGGAGAAAATGAAGCTTAAAATGATGCGTAAAATAATGTATATTTAATTATAAATATATAAATACAGTTGATATTATTTCAATTTATGATGTGTTTATTCGTCAATAAGAAAATTTCAAAAAAAATTAATATAATTTATATAATTAATATAGAAAACAAATAAAATTAAATTTAAAAGGACTTGGAGAAATAATGAAAATTGGTATGTTTTATGGTACTAATACTGGAGTTACCGAAATAGTAGCTGAGCAAATAAAAGATGTTTTAGAAAATAATGACTTTGAAGTGGAAATCTTCGATATAGCAAGTGTTCCTTTGAGTACTATGGATAAATATAAAACCTTAATTATTGCTTCTCCCACTTGGAATGATGGTGAATTACAAGATGATTGGGAAGATAATTGGGAAAAATGGCAAGAATATGATTTCAAAGGTAAAAAAGTAGGATTTGTCGGGACAGGCGACCAAGAAGCATATTGCGATAATTATTGCGATGCAATTGGTAGAATGGGTAAATTTGTCAGAGATAATGGTGGCGAAATATTTGGTAGATGGCCATCTGAAGGATATTCATTTGTACATTCAATTGGTTATGATGGAGACGGTTTTTTTATAGGATTAGCATTAGATAATGATAATCAAGAAGAAAAAACTGAGGATAGAATTAATCAGTGGGTAGCACAAATCAAAGAAGAATTAGGTGTATAAACGCATTAATATTAATTAAGTAATTAAAACATAATTAAAATATAAATTACAAATATTTACTAAAAAGGCTACCACTTGGTAGCCTTTTGTTTTTCATTTTTATTTCAGTTGTTTCCAGAGGCATTGGAAAAAAGCATAGAAACAAATTAAACAAAAAAATGGCTACCCAAATTAATGAGTAGCCACTTATTTTAGAATTGATTTAGTAAAATATAAATAGCTGATGCTTATTTTATTATTTGCATTTTACTAATTATAGTTTTACCATCTATTTCTAATTTATTAAAGTATGTTCCGTTAGGTATGTTTGTAATGTTATCTGATAAATTAAATATCACAGTGTGTGTCCCTGCTTCTTGATTTTCGTTTACAAGTGTTGTTATTTCATTTCCGTACAAATCAATTATAGTCATATTTACATTTGCAGATTTCTCTAAGTTATATTGAATAGATGTTGAGTTTGCAAATGGATTTGGATGATTTTCTAACATTGTAATACTTACTAATTCTTCGTATTCTATTCCAGTTGTAAATTGTATTAAATCTGTTGTTAAGATTGGAGTTAATTCATAACCCACATTAGGATTAATTTCACTAAATTGACCCAAGATACCTTCAAATTTCATATTTTCGCCAAAGAATGTAGTTCCACTCATATAAGAATTTTCAGTACTTCCGATACGAATATTTACAGAGTTTGAATTGTCGCTATTATCAATTACTTGATAATTTTTGTTTTCTTTAAATGTTACATCGCCAACGTTAGTAATCGTTAGATCTACTAATTTAATTAAACGACTTTCATACACTTCACCGTTATTTTTGATTTCAAGTAATGTAACATTAATAGGAGTTGGAGAAACATTATTACGAGATAAAATTTTGTATTGAATCAAACCTAATCCTTGAACTACTTTCAAATTATTATCTTCTGATATCTTACCTTGTATACTAATTTTATCTCCAATACTTATTGATAAATTAGCAACTGCATCATAAAATTCTCCACTTGTTTGCATTATAGTAAGTCCAGCCGTATCATCTTGGAATCTTGTGTAATCTCCTAATGTACGAGTAACTATCCCTTCTACTAAGAACTCTGTTCCAAAAGCTAATTTTTTTGCAGCGTCAATAGTTATAACATTAAGCATTTTGATACCAACACCAGTTACAAAGATTTTGTCTTCTCCAGCATTATGTGAGAAAGTAATTTCAGCATTTGATTGACCAGGTTTATTTGGTGTGAATGTTATGAATATTTCTTTTTCGGCACCAGGTGCAATAGTAGCAACAATAGCAACAATAGGTACTATAGTATATTGACTATCATTACTAAGTATTTTGTTGATTATTAAATCAGATGACCCAGTATTAACTACAATTACGCTTTTTTGCTTTGATATACCAATATTTACATTTCCAAAATCAAGTATTGTTTTGATAGTGAAAATAGGTCCTAAACAATCTCCTAAGCCCATTCCAGTTACATTTATCGAATCAATTCTATTACTTGCGTTATGATAGAAATATATTTTACCAGTTTGAATTCCACCTTTTAATGGAGCAAAAGTAACGATAAAATCTTTTGTTGTATTTGGTGCAATTACTCCAACTGATGGTGCAACGCTATAATTTATATTAGAAGACGAACTTCCTAATATAGTTAAATTTGCTGTACCAAAATTTGTAATTGTAACAATTTTAGTTGTTTTCTCACCACATTGAATTGAACCTAAATCATAATTTTTTTGATTTAGAACAAATACTGGTGCTAACGGGTCGCCAATTCCTTTACCAGTAACTGCAATTGCGTCTGAAGTTATGGCTGAATTAAATTTGAATCTGATAAATCCAGAGTGTGTCTCGGCAGTCAATGGAGTGAACAATACATAAAAAGTATGCGTTTCACCTGGCTCAATTGTTGCACCTGTCTCTGTCACTACAAAGTGACTGTCTGTAGATGATATTTCGTATACTAATAAATCTGCTGAACCAGTATTTGTAATTTTAATACTATCTCTTTTTGTAAGAGCAGTATTTACTTCACCGAAATTTATACTTCTTGGATTGATTACAAATTTAGGAGATATACCTACACCATTCATAGAAATTGAATCTCTCAAATTAACCGCATTATGGTTGAAATAAATTGCTCCAGTTTTTACTCCATCAAATTGTGGAGCAAAACTAATAACAAAGACTCTAGACATCCCAGGTAATATAGAGCTGAAAACAGGACTAGCAGTGTATTGATAATTATTAGAAATTACACTATTGATTATTAATTCCGATGTACCCAAATTTGTTACCACAACCGAATCTTTTTTGCTTGTACCGATAAGTACATTTCCAAAATTAAGATTGATTGGCGAAACACTAAATATTGGCGAAACACCTCTTCCAGTTAACAAAATAGTATCTCTATTTTTTGCAGCATTATGAGTAAAAATAATTGTACCATTTTTAACACCATCTGTAAGAGGTGCAAATGTAATATAGTATTTAGTATTTGCTCCAGCTGCAATAGTCAAATTACTTGGCGTAATTGTATATAATGGATTAGAACTAATTACGCTGTTTATAATCAAATCTGAAGTACCAGTATTTGTTACAGTAATAGAGTCTCTTTTGGTAGTACCA
>JBDNHS010000423.1:0-3349 GCA_041688685.1 Kapaibacterium sp. (SeqCode) | reverse complement strand
TGGAAAATCAACTTGGGCGATGATTTAAGTAAAATTAATAATAAGCCAGAACAAATTACCAAATTTGAAAAACACCCAGTTCGATTTTTATCGAAATCTAAAAATGATATTTTCTGTTTTGCTTTTGATGGAGAAATTTATACTTTAAAAAATGGTGAAGAAGCTCAGAAAATTAATGTTTTTATTAAAAATGAAGACAGATATTTGCCAATCAAAAATGAAATCTTTTCCAGTGGTGTAACTGATATGGATATTTCTCCAAGTGGTAAAGAAGTTGCATTTATAGTCAGAGGCGAAGTGTTTGTAACTTCATTGGAAGGTAGCACAACAAAAAGAATTACTACTACACAATCACAAGAAAGATCAGTAAGTTTTAGCCCAGACGGTAGGTCTATTTTGTATGCTGCAGAAAAAAACAACATTTGGGGTATATACCAAACTACTTTAAAAAGACAAGAAGAAAAATTCTTTTATAATTCTACGATTTTAGAAGAAACTAAGTTAGTTGCTTCAAACAAAGAATCATTCCAACCAAGCTTTTCACCTAACGGCAAAGAAGTAGCATTTATTGAGGATAGAACTGCAATTAAAATTTATAATCTTGCTTCCAAAGAAGTGAGAGAAGTTATGCCATATAACAAAAGTTACTCATATTCTGATGGCGATCAATGGTTTGATTGGTCACCAGATAGTAAATATATTTTAGTTCAATATTTAGAAGATAATCATTGGTTATCTCAAGTTGGATTAATTGATGTAAGTAACAAAAATCCAATAATAAATTTGACTCAAAGTGGATACGATAATTCTGCTCCTAAATGGATGAACAAAGGTAATCTAATGATTTGGTTCTCTAACAGAGATGGAATGAAAAATCACGCTTCTCACGGCTGGGAAAATGATGTTTATGGAATGTTCTTTAATCAAGAAGCTTATGATAAATTCAAAATGAGCAAAGAAGATTATCTAATGGCAAAAGAAGCTGAAGATTTAGAGAAAAAAGAAAAAGAGAAAGATAAAGATAAGAATAAAGATAAAAAAGATAGCAAAAAAGAAGACAAAAAAGACACAAATAAAGATGAAACTGCCGAAAAAGATGACAAAGAAGTAAAAGATATAAAATTAGAATTAGAAGACAGGGAATATAGAAAAGTTAGACTTACGATTCACTCATCTGACTTAGCCGATGCTATTATGTCTCCCGATGGAGAAAGCTTGTATTATCTATCAAGCAATGAAGGTGGATACGATTTATGGGTGAATAAATTAAGAGAAAGAGAAACAAAATTATTACTTAAATTAGGTGCTGGTTCTGTTGGAACAATGAAATTTGATAGTGAGGGTAAAAATATATTTTTAATTTCAGATGGGAAAATTTTAAAAATTAACCCTGAAAAACCTGATAGCAAAACTATTAGTTTTAATGCTAAAATGACAATGGATTATGCGGCAGAAAGAGAATATATGTTCGAACACGCTTGGAGACAAACTCAAAACAAGTTCTATGTTTCAAATTTACATAATGTTGATTGGAATTTTTATAAAAATGAATATAAAAAGTTCTTGCCATATATTAGTAATAATAGAGATTTTGCCGAATTATTGAGTGAATTATTGGGAGAATTGAATGCTTCACATACTGGTGGTAGATATAGAAATTACATACCAGGTGGAGATGAAACAGCTAATTTCGGCGTCTTTTATGATAATGATTACAAAGGTAGTGGTGTAAAAATATCAGAAATTATTGCAAAATCTCCGTTTACTAAATTTGGCTCTAAGGTAAAAGTTGGTACGATTATCGAAAAAATTGATGGCATAGAAATTAATTTGCCAAATAATATAGAAAGTAATATTAATTATCTATTAAATAGAAAAGCAGGTGCTAACTTATTAATTTCTTGCAAAAATGGTAGTGAAGCTTTTGATGAAGTTGTAAAACCTATTTCAAATGGTGAATTGTCAGAGTTGTTGTACCAAAGATGGATTAGAAAACAACAAGAAATGACAGAAAAATTATCTAATGGTAGAATTGGATATATGCACGTAAGAGGTATGGATAATTATAGCTTTCGAGCATTTTACGAGCAAGTTATGGGTAAATACCCTAACAAAGAAGCATTGATAGTTGATACAAGAAATAATGGTGGTGGCTGGCTTCACGATGATTTAGCTACTTTTTTGAGTGGGCAAAAATATATTGAATTTGTACCAAAAGAAAGAAAAATTGGATTCGAACCACAAACAAAGTGGACCAAACCTTCTGTTGTTTTGATGTCCGAAGGTAATTATTCAGATGCACACATGTTCCCATATACTTATAAATACTTAAATATTGGTAAATTAATTGGTATGCCGGTAGCCGGTACTGGTACTGCAGTATGGTGGGAAACAATGCAAGACCCAACAATAGTTTTTGGTATTCCACAAGTAGGTATTACTGGTATGGACGGGAAATATTTAGAAAATCAGACTCTATACCCCGATATTGAAGTGAGAAATGATTATGAATCTATTAACGAAGGTAGAGATAAACAGCTCGAAAAAGCTGTAGAAGAATTATTAAATCAAATTGGTAAAAAATAAAAAAATAGTTGAATTCAAAACAAATTAAATATAAAAATATCAGAATATTTGTTGATTTTGATGGAACAATTACTAAATCTGATTTGGGTAACGAAGTTTTTAGAGAGTTGATAGGTAATGAATTGTTTGTAAAATTGCACAATCAATTTTTGCAAAATGAAATTTCTATTAAAACTTATTGGAGACTTATTTGTGATGGAATTACTGAATTAAATTATGAAAAATTAAAAAATTCTATTGATTTAATTACATTAAAATATGAAATTGACGATTATTTTATTAACTTTATAGATATACTTAAATCAAATAATATCGAACCAACTATTATTAGCGATGGATTTGAAGAGTATATAAAACCAATTTTGCAAAAATATAACTTAAACTTAAATTATTATTCAAATAAATTAGTAAATATAAATAATAAAATTACACCTCTGTTTCAATTCCAAAAAGAAGGTTGTGAGTGTTTATCTGCAAGTTGCAAAAAAATGAATTTGCTCAAAAATACTTTTGAAGAAGATTTGATTATATATATTGGTGATGGATTGTCCGACTTTTGCCCAGCTGAACATAGTGATATAGTTTTTGCAAAGGGTAAATTATCTAAATACTGTAATCAAAATAATATACCACATTATAATTTTAAAACATTTTTTGAGATAAATTTAATAATGAAAAAAATATTTGATAATCAAAATTTATCAATTGGCGAAAAATCAAATAAGCAAATTAAAGAAAAATTGAAAATTAGAAATAGTGCTTT
>JBDNHS010000422.1:0-3768 GCA_041688685.1 Kapaibacterium sp. (SeqCode) | reverse complement strand
TTAAAAATATAAATAGAGATGAAGCTACTTCAATCAATACTGAAGAAATTGATGTGCAAACCTTAGATTTTTTAACCACCAGTAAGAGTAGTATTGATTTCTTGAAAATAGATGTAGAAGGTTTTGAAATGCAGTGTTTAAGTGGAGCTAGAAATTTACTCGAAAGTAAAGAGATTGGAATGATTTTAATTGAAGCTGGTTTTGCAGATGATGATGAAAGACATACTAGTTTTGATTCAATTAAAGTTTTTTTAAATACATCTGGATTTTCATTTTATGGGCTGTACGATCTATATCATTATCGAAATAAAACAGAACTTCTTTTTGCAAATGCATTATTTATTAACGAGGAATATTTAGTGAAGAGAGGAATATTATTGTAAATGACAATTCTAATTACAGGTGCCGCTGGTTTTGTTGGAAGCAAAATGGCTGAATATTTTAATTTAGCTGATAGCTCTATACAATTAATTGGGATTGATAACCTAAGTCGAAAAGGGAGCGAAACAAATCTAGGTAAACTTGCAAAATATGATTGCAATTTCATTGTAGGTGATATCTCCAATCAGAAAGATATCGATTCGTTACCTAAAGTTGATTGGATAATTGACTGTGCAGCTAACCCTTCTGTTTTAGCTGGTCATAATGGAACCAGTAGTTTAGATTTGATTAATAATAACTTGACTGGTACATTTTATTTATTAGAAAAATGCAAAAGAGATCAAGCTGGTTTTATTCTCTTGAGTACCAATAGAGTATATAATATTGAATCTCTCCGAAAGATTCCTTTATTACAAAATGAGAATAGATTTGATCTGGACGAAAATAAATTTATGCCTAATGGAGGTTCTATGAAGGGTATCAATGAATCATTTAGTACTTCAGCTCCAATATCATTATATGGCGCCACTAAACTAGCAAGCGAAATAATCGCTTTAGAATATCACTATAGTTTTGGATTTCCTGTTTGGATAAATAGATGTGGAGTAATTGCTGGGCCTGGACAATTTGGCAAAATTGATCAAGGTATTTTTTCTTATTGGATTTATCAATATTTATTAGATAAGCCCCTCTCCTTTATTGGATTTGGTGGAACTGGCTATCAAGTAAGAGATATGCTACATCCTTACGATGTATTTGCAATGGTTAAACAACAAATAAATTCTATATCTAACGATGCTCCCAAAGTAATTAATTTAGGTGGAGGAGTAGAAAACACAATGAGCTTACTAGAGCTCGACCAATATTGTAAAACAAATATTAACACATCTAAATTAATTAAATCTGTTATTGAAGATAGAGCATTTGATATACCCTATTATTCTACAGACTTCTCCATCGCCCAGCAATATTGGAATTGGAAACCAACGGTTTCTTCGTATGAAATTCTAGATCAAATTACACTCTATGCACAAAACAATCTTGAACATATCCATGCTATTAGTTAAATGAGAATTGCTTTTTTTGTTCAGTATTGTCATCCTGTTGGCACGTATTTTAGATGGCATAATTTGGCAATAGCATTAAAGCAGCAAGGTCATGAAATTGATATTTATGCTGGAGATCATAATTGGGAATCAAAAATTAGGCAGGAAGTAAAAGATGGAATTGACTATTATATTATACCAGCATTAGCAACAGCTAGATTTTTTTACAACCCCAATGATCCATTTGCCGCACTTAGGAAGTTATTTTACTTGCCGAAAAAGCAATATGAGGTTTATCATTTATTCCAACCTTTTTTAAATTCTTTTATTCCTTGGATATTTTTAAAGAGAAAATATTCAGAAGCTATTTTTTTGTTTGATTGGGATGACCTATGGGTTAACGGATTAATCCAAAAACCAATAGGGCTAAGGAATAGAATTTTTGCAAAAATTACTGAATACCTAGAAAAAACGATACCATTTAAAAGTGACGGAATTACAGTGTGCTCTAATTTTTTGAAAGAAAGACTGCCGCAAAATAGCTGTATCAAAGTACTTGGAAATGGCTTTTGGCCAACAGCAATATCATCAAAATCAGAAATGAGAAAAAAATGGGGCTTTAATGATACTATTTTTTACATAGCTTATATTGGTAAAACAGCAGCTGAGTTAGATTGGATTGTTGATGCTTTTAAAGAAAATGAACTAGAAAAAGTAAAACTAGTAATTGTAGGTCCTCCAAAAAGCTTAATTGATCAATTAAATATCGACACAAACAAAGTTTTATATCTTGGTGAGGTGAATCCTTCAGAGGCAAAAGAAATTGCAACATCTGTAGATTTAGGATTAATTCCTTTAGAAAACTCCAATTTTAATAAAAGCAGGTTTCCAATAAAGTTTTTTGACTTTTTAACAGTTAACACGCCAATATATTTGTCAGACGTTGGCGAAATTGCATTAATTGGAAAGAAAATGTCCAATGTTTTTGTAGGTTCAAATAATAAAAAAGATTGGGTTAAGAATATGCCACAAGCAATTGAAGCGTTTAAGGCCAATGGGTCAAAAACCGCAGATAAAATTATTGAAAATTTTACTTGGAGTAATCTAGCACAAGAACTGACAATATTTTATAAGCAAGTTAAAGATAATTCCTAAAATATTTCTTGATTATACTTTTGTTGGATTTAATAGTATAATTACAGAAATTTTGTAATAAGAATTATTTGGTATTTGAAAAAAAACAGTTATTATAAATGAGGAATAAAATAGCACTTTTTGTGCCTTATTTTGGAAAATTACCAACCTATTTCCCTTTTTTTATTAATTCACTAAAAGATCAACCATTTACTATTTTTATTGTAAGCGATGCCCAGTATTCCAGCCAATTACCTGAGAACTGTGAATGGCTAAAAATTAAGTTTCTTGATTTTATAACTTTAGTAGAAAAAAAAATACAACTAAAAATAAATATTAAAAGTGCTTATAAATTATGTGATTTTAGACCAATGTATGGTGAAATATTTACTGATTATTTAGTTGCTTATGATTTTTGGGGCAATATAGATCCAGATACTATTATGGGTAAATTTACAAATTTTATTAATGATGAATTATTAGATTCTATTGATTTTTACAGTGGAGTTAAAGAATATTTATCAGGGCCGTTATTTTTAGTGAGAAATAAAATTGAGATTAACAAACTGTGGCGGAAAAGTAAGAGCATAGATATTATTTGTAAAAGTTTTGATTACTTAGGGTTTGATGAATGCGGTGGAAGATATTGGGATAAGTTAAAGTCAGGCAAGTCTATTTTTGATTGTAATACACCTATACAGAGTTTTACCGAACTTATTAAAATTGAAGAAAATCTTGGGCTGCGCACTTGTTTTAGAAATACCACGTTAGAGCCCAAAGGATTTCAACCTGTAATATTTAAAAATAAAGAAATTTTTTATATTGACAAACAATACATGTTACTTCATTTGCTGTATTTTAAAACTAAATTCTATTTTTTCATTCCTAATTTTTTCATAAATTATCAATATATTAATTCATTTGGATTCTTCAGTTACAATCCTAACTCATTAAAATTTTTTGTCTCCCCTCAACTATTTAATTGGGTTAAAAAGAAGTTAGCAATACAATTAAGAAAATTATCAAAAAGCTAGTGTTCTCAGTAATAATACCCACGCTCAACCGAAACGACTTATTGGCCAAATGCTTAGATAAGTTAGCACCAAATATTCAAACAATTGATATAATGTCTTATGAAGTTATTGTAACTAATGATAGTAAGATAAGTGAATCTAAAGCTTTGAATGTAGATGATTATCCTTGGGTA
>JBDNHS010000053.1:0-3110 GCA_041688685.1 Kapaibacterium sp. (SeqCode) | reverse complement strand
TGAATTTGTAATTTTTGTTAATTTATTTAACAGAGAATTAAGATAAATACAAATTTTATCAAAATTTTTAATTTTATCTTCTATCAAAGTTATATTAATACTTATTATTGCTTCATAATCATAATAATATTCAACAGATGTTCTTATTGAATTTGCAATATCATTTTCTTTTAAATAATAGCTAAATGATTTTTCATATTCAGAACCGATCATATGGGATATTAAATTCACTAGTTGGAAATCTATTTGATTATGTTCACCATAGTTTATTATTATGTAAAAATTTAAAAAATTATATTGAGATATTGATTTAAATATAATCAAGTTGTCATCAATTAAATTTAAATTTATTTTTAAAAATCTATCTATTTCACCAGTATATTTTTTTTCCGGTATTTCCTCAAAATATTTTAAATATATCTTACTCATAGTTTTTATATCTTTAGTATCTACTATACAAACGAAGATATTATCAGTTGTATAATATGTATCGTAAAAATTCATTATGTCTTCTTTGGTAATATCTTTTAAACTTTCCAAATTTCCTGTACCAAAATTAGAATATTTTGATTTTTCAACAAATTTTTTAAAAATATCATCCATTACCCAAGTATCTGATAATATATTTTTTTGATGCTCTGAATTTATTATTTCCCGCTCGGAATTTATATGTTTCATATCTAATAATGGTTCCCTAAAAAACCAAGATAACATTTCAATACCCTTTTCCATAAATTCTGTTTCTAATTCGAGAAAATAACATGTAATATTGTCTCCAGTAAATGCATTATCTATACCTCCACATGTTTGAACATAAGAATGATAAGTATTTTGCTCAGGAAATTTACTACTTCCCATAAATAACAAATGCTCTAAAAAATGAGCAGTTCCTTCAAATTTATCATGCAAATAACCCGCATTAACTCCGACACTACACGAAGATATCTTTATGTCAGGATCTGATACTAATACAATTTTAATACCATTATTTAATTTTAATCCTTGTAATTGTCTTTTGTCATTTATTGCTAAATCTATATCAAAATATTGTAAATTTTTACTCATATAAATATATAACTATATATATAAATTTATATTATGAGTAATTTATCACTTACATTAAATTCAAAACCAATTGAAAAAATTATTATTGAAGATGATTCGGATGACTCATTTGAATCATTTAATAATAATTATTCTAATAAATCAACTAATAATCCAAAAATAATTAAACAATCTATAAAAAAAACTTTAATTAATAAAATAAATGATAATAATAATAATAATAATAATAATAATAATAATAATAATAACAAGTCTAATAAATTTAAAAAAGTTAATAAGACTTATATTAAAAATAATCTTTTAATTAATAAGACTAAACAAATATTAGAAAAATCATACGAAGATTACCAAAAATCATTAGAAAATTATTACAATGATGTACTAGAATGGATGAATGATTTATATAATGATGAATCAAAATCATTAATGCAAATTAAATTTAAAAACATAACACTTAACGATGACATATTTGATACATATAATTCTATTATTAAAAAATATAAACTTTGCAAAGATATTTTTGATACGGGAAATTTTGATATTGAAGAATTTCATGATAATAAAAGACTTTTTTCAATTGCAAAAACAATGACAAACAATTTATTAGAAAAACTGGGGTACAAATTAAATGTATATAAAAATGGTAATTCTAAAAGATATAAAATAAATAATATAACAAATGGAATATAAATTTTTTTTATTATGTTATAAATTTATTATGATAATATCAAATAACAATAACTATTATATGTATAAGTATATTAAATACAAAAATAAATATATTAATCTTAAAAATAATTATCAACAAGACGGAGGAGAAGTATTATCAATAATTTCAAAAGTCAATTTTGAAACAGTTTTTAATTTAGATTTTGAATATGCTAGTAATATGGAACTAATTAATAGCAAATATAATATTGATGATAATACCGCTATAGAATTTATGAAAAATTATGATGATTATGTGGAAGAACAAGAAGAATCAAATAATAATGAACAAGAAGAATTAAATAATAATGAACAAGAAGAATTAAATAATAATGATGATGTGTTAATTGGTAATGAACAAGAACAAATAGGTGGTAATGAAGATGAAGAAAATTTAAATTATGTTTATCCAGCTGATGAGGAGGACGATGCTATTAACTCGTTAAAACAAATAGATATAACTACTTGGAAACCGTCCAACACACAACAAAATCAATATTATTTAGTTAAAATTATTAATGATGAAGCTAATTATTTATTAAAATTAGTATGTTCTGATTTAAAATATGAATTTAAAAAAAACATGGAAGATTACGATACAGAATATGGAAAACTTAAAAATATGAAAAATATATTATCTCCACAATTTTTATTCAAGGATGAAAATAATATTGTAAGTGGTTATTTATTTAAATTTGATGAAGAATTTATTAATTTAAATAGTTATATAAATTCGGATGATTTTAATGAAAATGAACTATTAGAATTATTAAATAAAATTTCTGATTGTTTTATTAATGTATTGAGATGTGGACTTAAGCCTTGTGTTAAAAATAATGGAATTATGGTTTTAAATTCTGATAATGGGATTGAAGTATTATTAACTGGGGCAGATGGTTTATTAAATTGTAAACAAGACATCGAGGAAGAAACTATTAGAGATATAGTAAAATTTATAAATGTAGATGATTTGTCTATGGAAATAAAGAATTCTTACACTTTTAAAAAAATATTTAAACTTAGTGAGACGGGATTAAGTTTAAAAAATAATATTGCTACTATAAAGGGGTTCAAAGAATTAATTGAAAAAATGAGTAAAAAACAGGAATAAAAACTAATAATATGTTTTAATAACTTCCTATTGATAAAATTGAAACTTAAAATTAATACAATTATATATATTAAGATTATATATATAATTATAAAGAATGAATAGCCATATAGCCCAGATAGACAAATTTAATTCACAAATAGTAGATCATGATATTATTGTTCCAAATAAATTTTATTTTAATGTTTACAATAATTCATTAGATGAACCATTTCATAAATTTTGG
>JBDNHS010000421.1:0-3523 GCA_041688685.1 Kapaibacterium sp. (SeqCode) | reverse complement strand
TCAACAGTAACACCAACTTGCTCTAAACCAATTCCTTCAATATTGGCTTGAATACCAATTGCATTTAAGGCTTTTTTGGCTTTCAATACTTCAGTTTTACCATTATTTTCAATCGTTACCTCAACTCCATCAGCAGTTGGTTTTGCAGAAATGACTTTAGAAGAAGTTTTGATTTCCATTCCAGATTTTTTGAAATGTCTTACTAATTCTTTTGAAATATCAACATCTTCAATAGGTAAAATTCTATCAGCATATTCAACTATCGTAACTTTTGTTCCAAAAGCATTATAAAAATATGAGAACTCAATACCAATCGCGCCAGCACCCATAACAATTAATGACTCCGGTATTTCAGTTGCCAACATCGCCTCAGTAGAAGTCCAAACATTCTTTTTATCCACTTCTAATCCAGGCATTGTTCTTGGTCTTGCGCCAGTTGCTATAACAATATTTTTTGCAGTAATTGTATCGGTTACCAATCCGTTGGGGTCTTTGACCTCGACTGTAGTATTGTTTTTTAATGAACCAAAGCCAACAACTGTTTGTACTTTATATTTTCCAAACAAATAATTAACTCCTTTGGACATTTGACCAGCAACTACTCTTGATCTTTCAATTACTTTTGGAAAATTTATATCCATAGAATTAATTGTAAATCCATATTTGTCAGCTCCTTTCAGAAAATTTGCATATTCTGCAGATTTTAATAATGCTTTCGAGGGAATACATCCCCAATTTAGACAAACACCACCCAATTCTGCTTTTTCAACACAGATTGTCTTTAAGCCCAATTGTTGAGCTCTAATGGCAGCAACATATCCGCCAGGACCAGAACCTATTACTACTACATCACAATTATGATTAGTCATTCTTACCTTTTTATTTAAATTAAAAAATATATTTTTATTTTTGTAACTTCAATTATAACTAAATTAAATCTTTTTAATACAATAAAAAAATTGCTTTAATACGTTATATTAATTATTTTGACGAATGAAACTAAATTAAAGTTATTTTTTTGTTAATTTGAAGATTGATTTTTTAATTATTTTCCAAATTTACATTTATAAATACTTTAATTTTCATAACTTTAATTTCTAAAAAATTATACAAAGCGAAAACCAAGCTAAAACAAAATCATAATTAATCTAAATTTAATCTAAATACCAACTAATCAACAATTAAATAACAATGAATAAAAATTATATCTATTTTATCTCTTCACTTGTTCTTATTTTACTTAGTTCTTGTATAAATTCTTGTACCTCAGAAACTGACAATCATAATCAAACTAAGGTAGATAGAACCAAAAGAATATTTAATGATTCTGCAAAAATACAAATGTTTGATTTAGCAAATTTTAAAGCCATAATTGTTAATAATAATTCAATCAAAGACAAAAACAAACCTCTAATTCTTAACTTTGAAATTGAAATTAAGATGGGATTTGAGGATATGGAATTAAAATATATGCAACCTGAAGAATTTTATTTAAATCTGGTTATCTACGACAATCAAAATAATTTAAAAGAAAAAATTAACTTAGACTTTGATTTATTCGATAAATTATACTTTTCTTATGACGGAGTTAGCGATAATGATATTGCTGTTTTACAAAAAAAAATAGTTATAGACAATGAGTATTTTGACTTACTCACAAATCAAAACGTAAAAGAAAATTTAAGTAACAAAATAGTCAATTTCTTAAATCGAGATAAAATAGAATTGGTTTTTGATTATCAAGTGGATAATCAAAAATTTTCAAAAAAAATCACACCAACATTTACATTAAATTCTTTAAATAGAGAAGAACAAAATTTCAATTTAACTCCTTATTTAAAAAATATTTTCGAAACTAATTCCTATACCAATTCTAATTCTAAGATTAATTTTGAAATAAATGCTCTTAAAAAAACCGAAGATAATAGTATTTATTTCCCAACTTCCGAAAAAGTTTTTCTGAATATTTATAAATTAACTTTTTCTGAAGTTAATTCTGCCAATAATTCCAACGATAATAATAATTCCAATAGTAATACAACTGAAAAAACACAAATTAATGAAGAATTAGTCTTCGAATCAAACAAAAAAATGAACTATCTTCAAGTAGTTGATGATAATTTGCCTTTTATAAATGCAAGTAAAGAATATTATTATGATTGGAATAAAAAAGATAATAGTAATAATTATTTAGCCAATGGATTATATAGATTCGAAATAGGACTCAGAACTAACAAAAACAATGATAAAGTTAATTATTATATTTATTATAAATAAGAAAAATAAATAAGAAAAAATAATTAAGAAAAAAAGAAAGTGAAATATGAATCGAAATGATAATTTTACCGATTTTGAAATAAATATAATGAAAAGAGTATTAGAATTAGCATTATTGGGTAAATCTAATGTTGAACCAAATCCTTATGTAGGCTCTGTTATTTGTATTGATGATAAAATTATCTCAGAAGGTTATCACTCTAAGTTTGGAGAGGCACACGCTGAGGTAAATGCAATCAAAAATGCTGAAAACTATTTTACTATAAAAAACATGAGCCCAGATTTTACTAATGCTACAATTTATGTAAATCTCGAACCTTGTTCGCATTTCGGCAAAACTCCACCTTGCGCTAACTTAATAATTGATAAAAAATTTAAAAATGTAATTATTGCAATGCAAGACCCAAATCCAATTGTCTGTGGTAATGGTATAAAAATACTCGAAAATTCTGGTGTAAATGTTAGAATTGGTTTACTAGAAAATGAAGCAAAAAAATTAAATGAAAATTTTATCAAACAGTTTAATTAATTTCATTATTTTAAGATAAATTTTATAATTTATTTTGTAAATTGTTTATTAAATAGTTTAAACCTAAATCTTTTTAATTTTAGAAAATAAAGTCAGAGTAAATGAATAATAATTCAATCTCAAATAATGAAAGTATAAATTTGTCAGAAATGATAATACCAGTAGTCCTACTACCAAAAGTTGTGCTTAAAGTTGCACAATCATTAGATGGCAAAATAAACACTTCTTCTGGTCAATCTAAGTGGATTACTAATAATGATAGTAGATTATTGACTCATAAAATTAGAAGCGAATCTGATGCAATTATTGTCGGTATAAATACTGTAATGAAAGATAATCCTTCTCTGACAGTAAGATTAGATAATAAAATTAAAGTATTGTGGAGAGTAATACTTAATTCTTCCGATAATATCCCTTTGGACTCAAATGTTTTTGGTGATGATTACCGTAATCATACTATTATGTTTGTTGTTGATAATGATAAAAATGATAAAAAACTAAATAATCTCAAAACTGCTGGTGTCAAAATCCATAAATTAAAATTAATTAACGGCGATTTTGATTTGAACGCTGTTTTAGAAGTATTATCAACTTATCAAATCAAATCTGTTATGGTCGAGGGTGGTGCAAAAACATTATCTACTTTCATAGCTCAAAATATATTTGATGAATTACATATATTCATAGCACCCAAAATTTTTGGAGAGGGGACAAGTT
>JBDNHS010000420.1:0-5043 GCA_041688685.1 Kapaibacterium sp. (SeqCode) | reverse complement strand
TTTCTAATTGAATTACAAATAAATCGAAATTTGTTTAACTTATTAAAAATGGTGCAAAATTGCACCAAAACACACTAAAAATGAATTATTTAATAAAAAAATGAAAATTTATTTAAAAAATAGATTATTTATTTTGTATTTCTCATAAATATTTTTATTTTTACAATATTAAATTAAATAATTTTTAATTTATATTAATTTTTATATTTTTAAACGCTTAATGGGAGCAGTGTTCTATGAATAAAGCAGAATTAGTAAGTGCAGTAGCATCTACATCTGGTCTTACAAAAATCCAAGCTGAAAAAGCTATCACTTCAACAATTGAAGCAATTTCTTCTGAATTACAAGGTGGTGGTTCTTTGACTTTAGTTAATTTTGGTACTTTCTCTGTTGGAAGTAGATTAGCAAGAGTTGGGAAAAATCCTAAAACTGGCGAAAGTATTAATATTGCTGCTAAAAAAGTTGCAAAATTTAAACCAGGTAAATCATTATCTGAATCAGTTAATGTAGTAGAAGTAAAAAAAGCAGTAGAAGATAAAAAATAATTTATCTTATTTTTTTGATATTTCAAAATTCAATCATTATTGTTAACAATTTTGGTTGAATTTTTATTTTTAATATTTAATTATTTTTTTAATAATATATTATATTAATAATAACTATTAATTCGTTTTATAATAATATACACTACTTATTTATCTTTTTGAACGAAAATGAATATTAAAAACATAAATCACTTTCAAAATCTTGAAATCGATGATATTTTGCAAATTATCAAAAAAGCTAAAGAATTTAAAGAAATATTAAATTCAAAAGATAAAATCAAAATCAAAGAATTGAAAAGTACATTAGAATTAAAAAAAATTGCATTGTGTTTTTTTGAAAAATCTACAAGAACAAAATTGAGTTTTGAAATAGCTGCCAAAAATCTGGGAGCAGAGCTTATTAATTTAGAGGTTAATAGCAGTAGTATCGACAAAGGTGAAACTACTTTGGATACACTAAAAGTAATCGCGAAATACGGTATAGATGCTTTTGTCATTAGACACGGTCTTTCTGGAATTATAGGAAACTTAGAAAAAAACATAAATTTACCAATAATTAATGCTGGTGATGGAATTCATAATCATCCTACCCAAGCACTTTTAGATTTAATGACAGTAATCGAAAAGATTTGTCAAGATGACCTTGAAAAGTTAAAAAACTTGAAATTATGTATAGTTGGTGATATTTTGCATAGTAGGGTAGCCAAAAGTAATATAGAATTATTAAGTAAATTCGGAGTCGAAATCAATATTTTCGCACCACCAACTTTATTCCCTTATTATTTAAAAATAGAGGGCATAAAATTAATGAAAAATTGGAACGAAGTTTTAGATTATTCAGATGTTATTATGATGCTGAGATTACAAAACGAGAGAATGGATAATGGTTTTTTGCCTAAGTCCTCTGAATATCACAAATATTTTGGTATTAATCAAATAATAGAGAATAGAATAAGAGAAAAGCAGATTTTTGTCATGCACCCAGGTCCAGTTAATTATGGAATTGAAATAAATGAAAGTCTAAATAATTATAAAAATAATTTGATTTTGGACCAAGTAGAAAATGGTGTTTATATCAGAATGGCTGTAATAGATTATATATTAAACTAATTTCCACTTTTAATTTTTCTCTATTAAAATTAAAGAGACAATTTTATCTAAAACTAATATTAAATTTTTTGGGCAGATAATTGAATAAGAAAATATGGACTATTAAGGAATTAATAGATTGGAGCAAGGAATATTTTGAAAGTAAGGGAGTCGAGGAAGCAAGACTTAACATTGAATTAATTTTATGCCAAGTGTTACAAAAAAAAAGAATAGATTTGTATTTGAATTTTGATTTACCATTGGGTGAAACTGAGCTTATCAAAATTAGAGAATTTGTTTCGAGAAGAGCCAAAAGGGAACCGTTGCAATATATTTTGGGTGAAGTAGAATTTGATAATCATATTTTTAAAGTTGATAAAAGAGTTTTAATTCCAAGACCTGAAACAGAAGAATTAGTCAACATTGCAAAAAAATTAGTTCAAGAAAAAAACTATAATAGCATATTGGATATTGGAACCGGAAGTGGTTGTATTGCAATTTCTTTACAAAGTTTCATTTTACAGTTAAATAAAAATACAGAAATTACTGCTATTGATATTTCAGATGATGCTCTTAATTTGGCAGAAGAAAATGAAAAGTTGATACAACAAAAAAATAGCAATACTTCCGTTCAAACTAATGACAAAAATGAGATGTCAGAAAATGATGAAACTCAAACTAAAATTCAAAATAATATTAATTGGGTAAATATTGATTTATTTGATGATAATTTAATGAATAATTATTTTGAAAATAAAAATAAATCTGACTTAATTATTTCCAATCCACCGTACATTAACACTATTCAATTCAATGAATTAAAACCAGAATTGATAGAATACGAACCACATATTGCACTAACTGACTTTGATGATGGTCTAAAGTTTTTTCGAAAAATTGTAACTTTTTGTACCAAAATGTTGTCTTATGATGGAGAACTGTTACTTGAGTTTGGATTTAATCAAAATAATCAAATAGAAAAGATGTTTTCTGAAGCTGGATTTGAGGTGGAAATTATTAAAGATTTTCAAGGTATCAACAGATTTGCAAAAATTAATTTCAAAAGGTAATTAAAAAAAATATTTTAATATTTTGAAAAATTCAAATGTTAAGATTCTGTTAATTTTTGTCTTATTTTTTAAAAAGTTATTGTTTACAAAAAAAAATAATATTTTTGTTCTTGATTTTTGAAACAAAAAATGAAAACTTTCGATATAATATTAAATTTTAATTTTTTATAAAAAGAAAATTAAATTTTCAAGATTATTTTTTTAAGCAAAAACAAAATAAATAAATTAAATATTATGTCTCAGATTACTATAATTGAAAAAGAAGATTACAAAATCATAAAATTAAGCGGACAGTTTATTGGTGGAGAAGAAACTGATGCTTTAAGAGTAGAATTGAAAAAACTTTCTGAAAATACTAAAACATTGATTATAGATATGGAAAACGTTGGTTATTTGAATTCACTAACACTTGGTGTGCTAATTTCATCTAATTCAAATTTTTCGAGAAAAGATAGTAAAATGATAATTTGTAACCTAAAAGACAACCTTAAATCTATCTTTACAGTTACTAAGTTATATTTAGTTTTAAATATTGTTGATAAATTAGAAGATATAGAATTATAAAATATTTAAAATTTAATAAAAATTTGTTTAATTTTGACAAATATAATTTTTCAAATGTATAATATTAAAGTTTTATATTCAAAAACATTAATATTAATACCAAAATAGTTCTCGATTTTAGATTTGAATTTTATCAGTTATTTTAATTTTCACATTAAAATATACAAAACACTAGAAATTTATAAAAAGTTTATTTTTAATTTAATTAATATATATATTCTACAGGAGTTACATGAAAAACTTATTTAATGTTATTGTAATAGCATTAGCACTTATAGTATCGTTTATGTTCTATGAATTAGTTATGGGTGCCGCAAGTGGATTTAATGATTTGGCAAAACACGAACCAAAACCAGGTAATGTATTAGCTACTATTTATACAGGTGGATGGCTTGTTGCTGTATTAATTTCATTTATCTTAATTGCAATAACTTTTATAATTGAAAGAATGTTATATATGAAAAAAGCAGAAGGAAAAGGTAATCCAGAAGTATTTATCAGTCAAATGATAGACAAATTAAACACTGGTGATATTGATGCTGCTCTAAGTGCTTGTGATGAACAGAGAGGTTCTATAGCTAACGTTATGAGAAGTGCAATTATTAGATTTAGAGCTGTTGAAGGTCAAACTAACTTAAATGAGTCTCAAAAAATCTCTGAAGTTCAAAGATCAATTGATGAATCAATGAACTTAGAAACTCCTTTGTTAGAAAAAAACCTAGTAATTATTTCTACGCTTGCATCTATCTCTACGATGGTTGGGTTGTTAGGTACAACATTAGGTATGATTAAAGCATTCCAAGCATTGGCTCTAAGTGGTACTGTTTCAGCTACTCAATTATCTTTGGGTATCTCTGAGGCATTGTACAATACGGCTGGTGGTCTATTGGGTGCGATCATCTGTATCGTTGCTTATAACTTCTTTACAACTAAAGTAGATAATTTTACTTATTTGATGGATGAAGCTATTTTGAGTATGACACAAATATTTACTACTAGATTGAAAAAAAGTAACCAAATCTAATATTAGATAGTTTCAATAGTTTTAGTTTATTCTTAAATCAAAAAAAAGTTGAATATATTATTTAACTCGTAAAATGTAAATAAAATTGAGGAATCGAAGTGCCAAAAATTAAAAAGAAAAGAGTAGGCTTCGTAATTGATATGACTCCTCTTGTGGATATTACTTTTTTACTACTTACTTTCTTTATGTTCACAGCAAAATTTAAGTCAGAGGCAGAAGCAGAACAAAAATTCGTAATCGAAAGACCGAAGGCAAGTGCTGATACTTCTAAATTACCTGAACAAAATCTTGCCATTGTCAAAATTGCTTTTACTGATTCTACGAGAGCAGATACTTCATATTATTATGAAATGACAAATACTGAAGAATGGTTACAAGTTAAAATTAAGGCTAATTTGCCACAAGAATTACAAGCAAAAAATCAGTTAAAAGTAACCAAAGAAGTTTTAAATGAGTTGGTTAGGTCTACTGGATTTGTTAATCCTAAAACTAAATTTGCTATTGATGCCGACAAAGGTATCAGATTTGAATGGGTTTCTAATGCTATGGATATTATGAGAAATAATAGATTTACTTCATTTAATTATATCACCGACAAAAAAGGTGCTTAATTTTTGAACGAATTAAAAGTTTATCTTTTATATTTTGTATAATTATAGAGAATATTTTAAAAATGAGTTATTTAGCAAAATTAATTTTATTAATAATATAAATAACTTAACTTTCTAAAAAATTAAAAATAATAAATAAA
>JBDNHS010000419.1:0-1558 GCA_041688685.1 Kapaibacterium sp. (SeqCode) | reverse complement strand
GTAGTAAATACTTAGTTTTTGATATTTTTCTATTTTCGTTAAAACTGATAAATTATTAATCAATAGCTTATCACAAAATATATTTTCACCATTTGTACTTTTTTCACTTTTTTCATTATTGTCAGGATTTATGTTTTCAATTGCATTACAATCTTTAATATCAATTGTACTTTTATTATTTAAATCAGGACAATCAATTGGTGAATACATATAAAGCTCAGAATTATGTAATGTATCATTAAATACTTGTTGTATAGGTATATCTAATTTTAGACATGACTCTTTATTTAACCTTTTTTTAGATTTTTGAATTAACCTTTGATTTTTATTAAATTCATATTCATCATCAGCATCTGAACCACAATTACTTTGATTACTTTTATTGCTTTTATTACTTTGATTACTTTCTGATTCAAAATTATCCGAGTATTGTTCTTCTTCTTCATAGTCATCATTTATAAAAGTTTCAATAAATAAATTTGTCTGTGTCCTTAATGCTGTTTGAAATGGAATAATATTAGTTATAATATTATTTTTAAGATTATTAAATAAATTTGCCATTCAAATATTTGTATTATATATTATAAATATTTTTGATTTAAATTTTTATAAAAATAAATGAAATTACATACTTCCAAGTCGAATTATTGTATTTCTGCGCGTACTTAATCCATTCTCATATTCTTTTACATTAGCACCAATAAAATCTAATATTGACTTGTGATTCAATGATTTTGTTATCTTATAATATTTAGTTATTGGATAACGTTCATTTACGATTGGATATTCTTTATCAACAGTATCCAATAGTTCAACAGTAGAACCATAAAACCATTTTTTAATAAAGATTATATTATTTTCATAAATTTGTTCCGGGGTCAAAATATTGTTTTTCATTGAACTATATTTATCGGACAAAAATATATGTTCTGCTGTTTTTGTGATAGAGTAGCCTGATGGATAACAAAAACCATCATTATTAAATTTTTGCAATCTGGCTAATTCAACATAACTAGTAATTACAATAGAATTACCAATTGGTTTATTTGATTCGATATAAATTGAACCATTTTCTTCTAGAATCAAATAATAAAATAACGAAATTAATTTTATATTTGATAAAAATTTAAAGGTACTAGAGTCAAAAACAATTCTATTTATTTTATTAATATTTGAAAATTTTTCAATAATTGTCTTATTCAATACGCAAAATAAATTAAAATCCATATTTAATACAAAACATGGTAATTTTTCTGGATGAGACGATTCAATAAAAGTCTTTAATACTGTTGAATCATATAAATCTAATGATATGTCAAAATGCAGTTTCCTCTCAATATCAATTGGTTTTAGTATATTATATCCAATAATCATGTCTTGGGGTGTTTTAATAGTAGAATCCAAGTATTCAAAAAATTTTGCTAGCGAACTTGTACTATATAGCATATTTGAATAAAAGATGGTGTATAGTTATGGATTATAGATATTTATTATATATAATAATCAAATATATATAATTTCAAATTTTTTACAATATGTGTCGTCTGGTGTCAAAAAT
>JBDNHS010000418.1:0-7346 GCA_041688685.1 Kapaibacterium sp. (SeqCode) | reverse complement strand
GTGTGCCGTTGATTGAGATTGTGAGCAAACCCGATATTCGCTCTGCTGCCGAAGCTTACAAATATTTGACACAAATTAAACAAATTCTAATGTATTTGGGTATTAATAACGGTAATATGGAAGAAGGGGCTTTGAGATGTGATGCCAATGTTTCGGTAATGAAAAAAGGTGCAGATAAGTTTGGTACAAGAAATGAGGTAAAAAATCTAAATAGTTTCCGTAATGTAGAAAAAGCAATCGAATTTGAGATAAAAAGACAAATTGATTTAATTGAAAATGGCGGAATAATTAAACAAGAAACACGTATGTGGGACGGAAATAAAAATATCACTAAGTCAATGAGGTCAAAAGAAATGGCTCACGATTATAGATATTTTCAAGAGCCGGATATGGTTCCTGTAATTGTCAACAAAACTTGGATTGACAAAATTCAAACTGAAATCCCAGAAATGCCATTAGATAGAAAATTAAGATTTGTTGATTACTATTCAATTCCTCATTATGATGCTAATATTTTGGTAGACGAAAAAGAATTGGCTGATTATTATGAACTTACTTGTTCTTTATTGGGTACCAAAACAGATAAAACATACAAACTTGTAAGTAATTGGATTATGACTGAGGCGTTGAGAATAAAATCAGAAAAAAATGTCAACTTTTCTGAAGTAAATATCAATCCAAAGATATTTTCTGAATTGGTAGATTTACTTAATGATGGCATAATTTCGAGTGCAATAGCAAAAGAAGTATTCCCAGAATCATACTCAACGGGCAAATTGCCAAGTGTGTTAGTAGAAGAAAAGGGTCTGAAACAAGTTAGTGATGTTGGATTGATTGATAAATTAGTATGTGAAATTATACAAAACAACCCAGATAACGTAGAAAAATTCAAAGCTGGTAGAACAAATTTATTCGGTTTTTTTGTTGGGCAAGTTATGAAACAAACTGCTGGGAAAGCTAACCCACAGATGGTTTCTGATAAAATCCAAGAGTATTTGGATAAAGCTTAGATTTGATTATTTGTTTAAAAATTTGAGAAAAATATATGCCATTTGTGAATGTAAAAATGATAAAAGGTGCTACCATAGAGCAAAAAAGACAATTAGTAAAGGAAATTACTGATAGTTTGGTAAATATCTTAGGTAAAAAACCAGAAACTACTCATATTGTTATTGATGAAGTAGAGCCAGAAAACTGGGGATATATGTATAAATTGAATGCAGATATAGAAAGCAATTAAAGTTTTTAATTTATTAAATCTTATTGGAGATATTTATGCCAAATATAGGACATATATACAAAAATTTTGATACAGGTGATGAGTTTGAGTTTTTAGAAACATCAAAATCATCTAATGGCAAAAGAGTTGTTCTTAAATATAAATTGAAGAAAAGAGGCGAATTAGTACCTTATCATTTCCACGTTTTACAAGATGAAACCTTTGAATTAACAAAAGGTAGTTTGACAATCATTCTTGAAGGCAAAAAATTTGAAGTAACTTCTGGTAATTCTATTACTTTACCCAAAGGCAAAAAACACAATCATTATAATGATAGTGATGAGGTAATAGAATATATTCATACTGTTGAACCTGCTTTGGATATCGATTATTTATTAGAAAATATAATTGGACTTACAGTTGATGGTAAAATGCCCAATGGCAAAGCGGGAATTATTCAAGAATTAGTTACTCTAAAATACATAGACAGTAAATTTTATTTGGCAGATATTCCTTTTCCAATTCAATATTTATTAATGAATACAGTAGCACCAATTGCAAGATTATTTGGTTACAGAGCAATTTATAAAAAATACTCTGATATAGAAAAGTAAATTATATTAATTTTTGAATTAATATTGCTGATATAATCCAAAAACAGTGTTTATTTCATTTTATTTATTTTTACAATAAATAAAATATTAACTATAACTTCTTATGTTATTAAATAAGATAAAATCAGATAAATAAAAATTAATTTTAAGGTATTATATGACAAAACCTTCTTCGAAGACTACTTCTACAAATATTAAGAGTGTCGCAAAATCAAAACCAACATTAAGAGAAGCTGTTGCAAAATCTATTGTAACTAATTCTAAAGTTTTAACTAAAACTGTTAGCAAACCAGTTGCTAAAAAAGTTGCAACTAAAACTTCAAATAAAGTTGCACCGAAAATAACAAACAAATTTAAAATAGCAGAACAAGGCGAAACAGTTAAAATGAATTATGGTGGAAAAGAATTAAATGTTCTTTTACATTCCAAATTTGATATGACTGGTTTTGACAAAGATACTATCATCAAATGGTATAAATTAAATCATTTGGGCAGAAAATTAGATGAAAAAGCAGCATTGTATCTTAAAATGGCAAAAGGCTGGTCTTATCACGCACCATTTGCCGGACACGATGGTATTCAATTAGCTTTGGGTCAAGTGTTCAGACCAAGTAAAGACTTTTTATTTCCATACTACAGAGATTTTTTGACAAGTTTATCTGCCGGACTAACTCCAGTCGAAATTATCCTTAACGGATTAAGCAAAGAAACAGATGTTGCTGGTGGTGGACGTCATATGTCAAATCACTTTGCAAAACCCTCTATAAATGTTCAAAACGTCTCATCTTGTACGGGAAATCACTCTTTGCACGCAGCTGGTGTTGCAAGAGCAATCAAAAAGTATAATGGAGACGAAGTTGCCTATTATTCTGGTGGCGAATCTGCTTGCGCCGAAGGTTATTTTTATGAAGCAGTTTCTGCTGCTGACTTTGATAAATCTCCTGTCATTTTCGTAATACAAAATAATCAATTTGGTATATCAGTTCCTTTACACGAAGTAAATGCAAATTTAAGAGTATCAGATACTTTTATTGGATTCAAAAATCTAAAAATATTCAATATTGACGGTAGAGACCCATTTGAATGTTACAGAACTCTACAAGATGCAATCACATACTGCAAAGCTGGTAAAGGTCCGGCTATGGTTCACGCTGAGTGTGATAGAATTGGTTCTCACTCTAATTCTGACAAACAAGAAAATTATAGACCAGGTGAAGATAGAGAGTTAAACTTCAGTAGAGACCCATTATTACAATTTAGATATCAAGTATTAAGTAATGGCATCTTAACAGAAGAAGAAATATTAAAAATCGAAGAAGAAAACAAACAAGATATATTTACTGCGGCAGATACTGCTGAGGCAGCTCCTGAGGCAAATGGTAACAATTGGGCGGAGTTTTTGATGCCTGAGCCAATTGTCAAAATATCTGATAACACAGAGGTTGCAATTGACCCTAATGCAGAAAGTTTAAGTTATCTTGAAGGTATTAATTACGCCTTGAAACAAGAATTTAGGTCTAATCCTAATACATTTATGTGGGGACAAGACATCGGAAAAGGTGGTGTATTCAATGTTGTAAAAGGAATGCCACAAGAATTTACTAAACACAGAGTATTCAATGCTGCTATCGCCGAAGACCAAATCGTTGGTACTGCAAATGGTTTCTCTCGTTACAAAAAAGATATTAGAGTAGTAATCGAAGGTGCTGAATTTGCCGATTATTTCTGGCCCGCAATGGAACAACTACTTGAATTATCTCACGAATATTGGAGAACAAAAGGACAAACTAAACTAAATGTTACTCTTAGATTAGCAAGTGGTGGTTATATCCAAGGTGGTATCTACCACTCTCAAAACTTAGAAGGGACTTTCACCACTATTCCAGGTATTAGAGTTGTTCAGCCTGTTTTCGCTGATGATGCTATTGGACTAATGAGAAATTGTATCAGATCCGAAGGGGTTACAATGTTTTTAGAGCCTAAATATCTTTATAACTTCAAAGCAGCAAATGGTCCGACTCCTCCAGACGATTTTATTATTCCTTTTGGGAAATCTAAAATCAGAAGAGAAGGTACTGATATTAGTATTATTACTTACGGTACTGCGGTTCATCAATCATTATTCGCAGCTGAAGACTTAGCAAAAGAAGGCATTTCGGTTGAAGTACTTGACTTGCGTTCATTAGCTCCTTGGGATAAAGAAGGTGTTTTTGCATCGGTTAGAAAAAACAACAGAGTAGTTGTGGCACACGAAGATAAAGTTACTGGTGGATTTGGTGGCGAAATTTCCGCTACTATCAACGAACATTTATTCGATATTTTAGATGCTCCTGTTGTAAGAGTTGGCTCAAAAGACGTACCTGTTGGATTTGCCAAATCTTATGAAACAGCAACTTTGTTAAATAAATTTGACATCATCAATGCAGTCAAAAAAGTATTAAGTTACTAATCTCAGAAAAAGCGATTATATATTTACGAAAAAAGCGTTAAATTAACTTTTAACGCTTTTTTTTTTATGTAAAAAATATTTAAGTCTTATTCGCCATAACCTGAGCAACCACCATTGCAAGGAATTGGTTGATTTGTTAAACAATCAGTATAACTAGATAAAGGGTCACAGTTAGAATAACAACAGACTAGTTCATTATTAATGTATTTTTAAGGTCTTAAAACATACTTATATACATAACTTGCTTCACATTCTGAATTAAAATCACGCATATTACGATATTTTTTTTGCCAAATTGGAATTGTAATATAATAATATGAGCACCATAATTTAATTCTAAATGGTCGAAATTTGATATTGGAATTTTAATTGTTATATCAAGACCTTTTATACTTTCAGTTTGCATGTCATTAACTTCCCAACTTACAAGTCCTTTAGTATATACATCAGTTGAAGTAATTGCTCTAGATTCTTCATAATTTCTATAGGTATAATAATTACCATCATAATCATAGTTTGGAGGCAAATAATCAGATGAACAGGAAAATTATTAGGGTCAAATTTTCATTAAGGGATTTACCTCTTGGACCTCTATATTGATCAGATGCAGTTTGAATAAAAGAATAATGATTATCATATCTATTTTCACACAGCGAAGTTAAACTGGCTAATAAAACTGGTTGCACCATGCCTGTTGGAGATAAATGAGTTAATGCCGCACCAAAATTAATAGAGCATTGACTTTAAAGCAAGGTGTATATAAAGACGAATATATAACTTATGGGTTGTTTTACAAATTAAAACGGGTCTGGGGAATAAGCGTATCTATTCATTCAAGTATAGCAGAGCAAGAACAAATTCGCACTATTGCACATAACTTATATCAGAAATTGAAACAAACATTACAAACTGAGAAGCGATTTAATCTTCCATTCAAGTTAGACTTAACCTATGACGAAATAATATATTTGCAGCAAGTATGCTATAATGCAGATATAAAAGACAAAATAAAACAAGTGTTAATTAAAAGAAAACTTTTAACATAATTACAATAAATTTCTTATCTAAACGTTCGTAAATTATAAACTTTTTAAAACCAATATAAGTACCAAATGACAGACAAACAAATACGTGACGCTATCACAGAAAAGATTTCAGCACCGTTCTTACAAACATTGTATAATTGCCACATCGACTTACGAGATGAAGAGATGGCAACTAAATACGACAGATACTTTAAGTGGTTTAAGATGCCAAGAACTGCGAGCCGAGAAGAGCAGAGAATTAAGTTCTTTACACAATTAGTTAAAACCAATATAGAGTATGACATCGCATATCAAAAGTTTATCTCGGACTTTGCTTCTAAACATATAGACTTTTATGACAACTCTTTACGTCAACCCAGTAAAGAAGAAAACAAAGATGACAAAATCGAGGGTAAAATCAATGACATAATGAACTTATGGAGTTAAGCACATAAAGATGCACTAAATTATAAAATTACTTGTAGTGTATAGTATTTCTGTTTTTAAAACAAACTATATATTTCCTTTTTTCTTTCTCCTCAAAAGAACTAAACATAAATAAACTCCAACTTTTTGAATTGGAGTTTAGAGTATTACAATTATGAGCTATGTATCCTGTATTTAATTAATATCTTTAATTAATTACATTAACATCTATTTCATGTATTAGCATTGTCATATAACATACTTTCTTTCCATTTGATAATGTTTTATAAGTTGGTTGATATGTTATAAGTTCTATGTGATTTAAACCATTAACGAGACTACTTGTTAATTCCTGAGCACTTAAAGTAATGCTTCGATTATGGTTATCTATTTTTTTATATATACCAGCAGTTGTATTAACTGGTAGATTAATTGGATCATTTATAATAATATTAACTTGTGCTAATTGACCTGATGTTCCTCCAGTCCAATTTATTGTTAAATTTTGCGATTTGGAAATATTTTGGTTAAAAGTAACATTAGAGATTTCAATTGGTGTTGTCATTGTAAAAGTCGTAGTATCTGATGGATATTCACCACTACCTGCTATTACTATTTTATTATCTGCACCATAATTATATGTCAATTCATTTTCTGTAGAATTTTTATAAATACCTTTTGAATATTCTACAATTGGGTTTGCGTTTATAATTACACTCTGACCTGCAGTCGCTTTATTTGTTCTTGAATTGTTAAGAAATATTGCATTTCCATTAGTTTCTGTTCCATTATAAGTTAGAGAACCATTTGAAACATTATATTTTTTAGTTTGTAGTATTACTATTCCAGTAAGTTCACTTTGATCATAAATGTCCAAGAAATCATTTACACTTGGTATATTTGTAACAGAAGTCAAAGAAGAAAATAAGTTTGTGTTATTTAAAGCATTTTGTGAATTATCTTCACAAGAAGTAAAAATCAACATACTTAATGTTATAAGAAATATTATTTTTTTCATAATATACTCCTTGTTTTAATTATTTAATTAACATTTATAAATATCTTTAAGGTTAGACTTATTACTTTAAATATTATTTTTAGAAAAGTTTAATATGACAAATATAAGATAAGAAACAAATTTATTTTCATTTTCCCTAATATTTTTTCATTTTTTTGAAAATAATTTATTTTTATCTGGTTTCATTAATTATTATAGTTGACTTCGACTACGCTCAGTCAACGGTACTTATAGTCAAGTATCTTTGTTGCGTTGTTGAGCGTCTGTGAACGGTGGTTGAACGAAGTCGAAACCACTTTTCTAATTAGTTAAAAGCAACAAAATATTAGCAATTCCGTTATGTATTAAATGAAAAACATCGATAAAATAAGCTTAGAAAATGCTTATAACTTATTTGAATCTGACAATATAAATAATATTGAAATAGGTACTACCAAAGGTTTACTACAAATTCACAAATATTTGTTTGATATTTTATATGATTTTGCTGGGCAAATTCGTACAAATAATATAGCAAAAGGTGGGTTTAGGTTTGCTACAGCATTGTATCTAAAAGAGATTTTAGTTAAAATTGAACAAATGCCCGAAAGTACTT
>JBDNHS010000417.1:0-5654 GCA_041688685.1 Kapaibacterium sp. (SeqCode) | reverse complement strand
ATAAAAATAACAAATTTGATTTGAACTATCCGGGAAGATTAGATCCAACTGCAAATGATACTACTGTCCCGTGTGCTTATACCAAAGAACAAAATGCTAAATTAGAACAATTAAGAAATAATATAAGTATGATTGGTAATAAAATTGTCACTAATGACTATAATAATCAATTAATGGATAATTATATTAAATGGATAGACCAAGTAAGAGTATTACTTAGCACAAAAATAACTAATAATAATTTATTTTCATTTATGAGATTTGATGGAAAAAAATATTCTTTAGCGAGCATGAATGATTATTATGATGTTCCGGAAACTGAAAAATTATTTTCATTTGCATTATTTGTTAATAATTTTGAAAATCTGACATATTTAATTGGTTTAGTGTATAATTATGCGATTATAAGAAAACATTTTTCAGAATATAAAATGAGATTATATATTGATTTTCATAGTGTGCTTGGTTCTCCAGAAACATTTAATGTATTTAATATGTTTATGGATATTTTAGGAGACATTGACCCAGAATTTAACGAGACATTACAAATGGTTATTTTCTTTTTAAATCCATTTTATAATGTCGATGGTAATGACTTATTTTCAACAATGACAACTGATATTGAAGAAGTTAAAAAATATTATACTAATATTATATTTAATTCATCTCCAGTTTATGTGAAATCTCCTTTATTTAATATGAATATTGATTATATGTCAAACACTGCTAATATTCCAAATAGTGAAAATGCTGGATTAAATATTTCTATTGACCCTGAAAATTTAGAAGTAAACTATTCTAAAATTGATGACATAGTTCATAAAACAACATTTAGTTTATTAGCTTGTCATATTGCAGTTAATTTAAGATTTTTACCAATGAACGAAAATTGTGAGTTCCATGTTAGGGATTTAGATTCTAGATTAAGTTTGACTGATAAAAATATAATCAATAAATTTAATAATCCTAAATATCAATATGTTCCTTTTTATGTATTCCAATTTTATAAATTCTATTTCCCTTATTTAAAATGGAGAATTGATGTTAATCCTTACTTGGCAGGTTGTTTTGGAGGTAATAATAGAAAACCAGTTATGTTGTCTGATGAACTAATTAAAAGCGGTAATTTGAAAATTTTAAAGAGAGAATTATTTTTTAAATATATTTTATTCATTAGTTTAAATGCTACCAATTTACAAATTGGATTTTTAAATGATGAATTTATCTTAGCAAATATATTTGAACAAATTAAAGGCAAATATTCAGAAAATATTCTTTATTTGAATTTAGGTTCATTTGCAAATAAACATGTTAATGAATATTATTATGGACTTTCCAATAATAAAAATTATCCTTGTATTTTAAAATTAGGCGTTCCTATTGATATTTTAAGATATCCATTAAATGGGAAATATTTAACTGTAGACCCCATTACGGATTTCAAAATGGGAAATATACCTCTAAAATACCATTTAATCATTAAAAGTTTAGTGACTGAACAATTAAAAATTTATTTGGATTATGGTTCCGAAGAAAAAGTAAAAATTGCAAACAAAATAAGAAAAAATTATAAACAAAGGTTAGAAGATGAAATTAATGATGATTTGGAATCAGCATTGTTTTTCAGTATGTTACCAAAAAATTATGTTATGTCTGGCGCTGCCGATTTTAATAAAACAGAATATACTTCTAAATCGTTCGGAAATCAATTCTTTTCTTCAGTTGGCGCATCTACTTATTTAGTAAATAATGAAAAATTAAAGGCAACAAACTTTATGATGGCTGGCTATTTATTAGCGGATGTACTAGAAGATATAATATTCCCTATGAATCCCGAATTTATTAATTCTAACTATTATTTGTCAGAGGATAATTATGACAGACTATTTAATTGTTTGTATTTTGACGAATCAAAGAAAACATTCGTTCATAGAAAAATTAATAAAGAGGATATTTCAAGAAAATACATTAATCAAGGAATTATAGACCATATACCAGATAAATTCCTTGAATTTAAAAATAAAAATGATGTTATTCAAAATTTAAATCAAGAATTTAACACATATTTATTAACTTGTAATTATTATCCATCTATGAATTACTATTTGTCAGGATTAAGATTTAATGAATTTATTCAAATCGGAGATAATTTACTGAAATCAGGTACCCTAATTTTTATTAAGAATTATACAGAACCAATTAACGATAATTCCGATAACCCAATTGTTCAAATTGAAAATAATAATGTTAAGAATTTAAGATTTGATATAGATAAAGAAGGGGAAGTTTTGACAGGAATTAATATTATAAAAAATAAATTAAGATTTAATTTACTATTATTAGATGATAGTCATATAAATCAAATGACATATACAAATCCTAGTAATAAATCTAAGGTAAATATAAAATTAGTCAAAACAACTCATTTGAATAATTTGGCAAATCATATGAGAAATAATAAATATGGGGATTTCTTGATTGTTGACAAACTTTAAAAGCTTTTAAACTTTTAATGATTGCATTTATGTCAAACTTTAAAAGCTTTTAAACTTTTAATGATTGCATTTATGTCAAACTTTAAAAGCTTTTAAACTGTTAATGATTGCATTTATGTCAAACTTTAAAAGCTTTTAAACTGTTAATGATTGCATTTATGACAAACTTGGAATATTGTAGTATAAACCATCAATTATTAGTCCAATCTAGCGTTTATATTAAATACTTACATATATTAAGCATAATAACTTTTTATTAAAAATATTATAATTATTTGACATTGTGATTTTTAAACTTATATAAATATAATTGTAACAATTTTATAAAAAAAATTAAAAATAAATTTATATTTTCGTATTAATCCTTATATTATTTAACAAATAAACTATATATCCATCCCATAAATATATTTAACTTTCTATCTTTTCTTACTAACATACGTTCACATCTTTTTAAATTTAGGTTGGTGTATTTAACGTATATTCATTTTTTTAATTTTTTATTTTTATCTGATGTTATTGTATTTATATTTTTATTTAAATATTTCTTTTTTATGATTTGGTTATATAAGTTTAAAAATCATAATGTCATATAATTATAATAACTTTTTATTAAAGTTATTATGCTTAATATATGTAAATATTAATAATATTAATAAAAAAGACACACTTAATAATTACAATTATTTCCATAAAAAGTTAATCTGTTTAATATATGTAAGTATTATTATATAAAAATAAAATTAAATGCTATCACGGACTATTAATTTTATATAAAAAACTCAAACAGTAATATCAAGAAGTTTTTGTACAACCAACTCTGTATCGTCGTCCATACCAACAAATTTACATGCTTCTGCATATGTAATTTTCTTGATACCTTTACGAGTAATTAAGTAGCGTGTTATCCTACCTAAAATCGTAAAATTTACAAACTCGGCATAGTCGTCGTGGTAATATCCGCGTTTTAGTTTTCCAATGTCAAAGAAAACTTTCGGGAAAACAACACATTCGGCCAATGGTCCAGTAAATGGAAATCGCTTATGGCCACGAATTAGCGGTACGGGTTTGGGACATTCGTCTGGTCCAAGAGTAATTATTTCCATGACGTTAGGTTCAGTTATCAACTGTTTAAGCTGTTCGTAGGTTATGGACAAAATACCCTGATGTCTGTTCATGAATAAAGCCATTTTGTAAGCTTCGTCTGATGCGGAGTTTGTGTAATTATCACAAGCTGTGTGAGGCATATTAGACACGTTTAAAAGATCTGAATACTGAGCATATATACAGTCTACTGCGCGTGTGCGAAGGAGTTGCCGAGGTCTCGGGAAATCAATTCCATCAATTCCATCAATAGTGTCCATTCCTATGAGAGTTCAGAAGTAATAAGGATGAGCGGAGTTAATTCATAAGAAACTATAGGACTTTCAACGATATTTTTTTTCAATTTTTTATTATATAAAACCCTATGCTACTGGCAAATAATTAATATAAATACTATCATGGAGTAATGCCAAGTAATAATTTTTATAATTCGTTTAACATGAATAAAATTATTTTAATAATTAAAATAGTTAATGATTAAAATTAAAATTATTTAATAAATATAAGATGAACAATAGTTTTAGACCTTTATCTTTATCAGAAGGTTTTATATTTGAAAAAAATAATACACTTTTAAGGAAATTTTCAAAAAATGATTTAACAGATATTTATATAAAATTAGATGAGGAAGATGAATTAAATCGTCCAAAAAGTAAATTTAATTCACCAAATAATATAGAAAGTGATGAACAAGAATATTTTTTAAATGAAAATACTAATTATAAAAAAGTATTTAACATTGAAAATGATGAACAAAAAAATGAAATAAAAAATATTAGTATATGGTCAAATAAAATTAAAAGTTTTATGCCCGATAAGAAAAAACGTATTTATTTATTAAAAAAATTATTTATGTTTATGATACATTTATCTTTAATATCTATTTTTGAGACTATATTTTTTTTTTATATAGTTTCAAAATATGAAAATGAGGCAATTACTGGTGTAATTATAAATTTTTTTAAGGGTATTCCTAATTTTTGTTATAATTTAAATCATGGAGAAAAAACAAATTTTACACAAGTATTTAACTCGTTGGTGAATATTACTCAAATTGATGCAAAAGCGAATTATTCGACATTGAATCGTAAATTATTTAATGATAAATTATTTGTGAATGCATGGTTATATTTTTTAATAATTGTTGGCATAGATATTGTACTTTTTGTAATAAAATTTTTATATAAAATCAAAATTAATTTTAAAAAGATTTTTTTAGAAAATTTTGGTATGATAATAATTTTAGGAATTTATGAATATATCTTTTTCCAATCAATAATTTTACTTTATGAAAATATTTCACAAAATGAATTAATAAAATTAATAGTAGGACAATTTTATACATGTCTAGTTTAATACACTGTCTTTTAGTAATTGTTCCTAAATTATAAAAGATATGTTATTTTTATAATATAAATTTAAAATTAATTTTATTTTATAAGTTAATAATGAAAGAAAATCTTCCTGTTGATAACAAACAAATTGAGAAATTTACTTTTAATAAAAATAATAATATAAATTGTTATAATGCATTTTATGATAAAAATGATAAAAATTATAAAATGTCTAGTGGAACAACATTTTTTTTATTTCCGATTCTTTTACAAATTAAAATATTGAAAAATAAAAAAAATATGTCTTATAGTGAAATAATTTCTTTGATAGAAGAACAATTTTTTGAAATAACATCTAATAGTTCAGTGATTTTTAGAATTGGTATCGGATTTTTTACAAAAATATATGGAATAATCCAAAAAAATAATAAAATATCAATACCCTTAGATTTTAAAATGTTCTTCCTGATGTTGCATTTCACTTATACCATAATCATCCGTGGTTTAGAATAAATTGTGATTTTACCAAATATGGATTGAATTTAGAATTTGGTATGAAAATTGAAATTGAAAAAACCGATATACCCAAAGAGATTTCTTTATTCAACATATCCAAGAAGAAATTATAAATACAAATAATAACCCAGTAGTAAGAGTAAGATTACCTCATAATTTTATTACAAAAGGATTTTTTATTAACGCAAATTTAAATTCTCTTTCT
>JBDNHS010000416.1:0-1152 GCA_041688685.1 Kapaibacterium sp. (SeqCode) | reverse complement strand
CTATTTAATTGGAAATCACGATTTTGGACATTATAAGTTTTTTGAAGATGAATTAGGTATAAACATAATTAAAGATGACTTGTCGATTAAATTAGGCGATAAAAAATTTTATATCTCACATGGTGATGGAAAAGCATTAAACGATTATGGATATTTATTACTTAAAAAAGTATTGAGAAGTAAAATATCAAATTATCTTTATAGAATTATACATCCAGACGTTGGAATAAGTTTGGCGTCAAATAGCTCCCAAAAAAGCAGAAATTTCACAGACAAAAAAAATTATAGTGATGATGATGGACTTAAACAATTTGCAATTAACAAGATTGAAGAAGGTTACGATTATGTCATAATGGGACATAAACATAGAAAAGAGTTCCATAAACACAACTATACTAATTCATCAAAAGAAAATTCTAAATCTAATATTGAAACTTATACTGGAACTTATATTAATTTAGGTGAATGGTTCAATTCTCCACAAATTGGAATTTTCAATGGCTTTGATTTTGAATTGATGGCAGTTGAAAAATTTCTAAATAAATAATAAAATACGAAAATAAATCTTCAATTTATAAGTTTATATTTTTGTTGTATATACAAAAATAAAAAATATTCATATTATGAACAAAAAATACTATTTTATCATTCCACTTTCTATAATTTTACTAGCATTTGTTGTCCGATTTGCATTCAAAAGTAGTCAAAAAGAAACCAAAGTTGAGAAGTTCAAAGAAGTAATAAAATATGTAAAAGTTGATACAGTTAACTATAAAAAACATATTGTTAATATAAGTAGTTATGGTAGATTAAAATCTTATTCTAAAATTGAGTTATATTCAGAGGTAACTGGATTATTAGAAAAAAATAATAAAGCATTTAAAAATGGAATTAATTATAATAATAATGAAGTTCTATTTAAAATTGACTCCAAAGAAATGGAATATAATTTATTATCTCAAAAAAGTGAATTATTAAATTTAATTACACAAATTTTACCTGATTTTAAAACAGATTACCCAAAATCATTTAATAAATGGAATAATTACTTAGAGCGATTTGATATAAATAATACATTAGACTCCCTACCTGAGCCAAATAATAATCAAGAAAAATTTTATATTTCTAATAAACAGATTTATAAACTTTATT
>JBDNHS010000415.1:0-7616 GCA_041688685.1 Kapaibacterium sp. (SeqCode) | reverse complement strand
TGCTACTTTTGGTACATTTAATTCCATTTCTTCATCAACTTTTACTAATTGATCCATAGTATCATTTTTGAAATGATTTAGGATATCAGCCAAATAATCACCAGTATAAACAGAAATTATTGCAGGTGGTGCTTCATTTGCACCTAATCTATGTTCATTTCCAGCATTAGCAATACTAGCTCTTAATATACCTGTATTATCTTTTACTGCTTTAATAAAATTAATAAAAAATGTAAGAAACTGTAGGTTACTTTCTGGGTTTTTGCCAGGATTAAATAAATTTTCATTTGTATCTGTAGCTAATGACCAGTTATTATGTTTTCCAGAACCATTCACACCTGCATAAGGTTTTTCGTGTAATAATGCTCTTAATCTATGACGTTTAGCTATTTTATCGATAATATCCATCAATAATTGATTATGGTCAGCAGCAACATTTGCAGACTCGAAATAGGGTGCACACTCAAATTGCATAGGGGCTACTTCATTATGACGCGTTGTGATAGGAATACCCATCATCAAACAGTCATCTTCAAAATCATGCATAAAGTCAACTACTCTTTCAGGAATTGATCCAAAATAATGATCTTCTAACTGTTGACCTTTTGCAGAAGCATTTCCAAATAAAGTTCTACCAGCCATTATTAAATCTTGTCTTGCATTAAATAATGCTTCATCAACTAAGAAATATTCTTGTTCCCAACCTAAAGTAGGATATACTCTTGATGCTTTTGTATTAAAATACTTTAAAACATCCATAGTTGCATTATTAACCAAATGAATTGACTTTAGTAATGGAGTTTTTAAATCTAATGATTCTCCATTGTAAGATATAAATATTGCAGGAATACACAAAGTTTTACCTTGGCTTGATTCCATAATAAAAGCATTTGAAGATGGATCCCATATAGTATAACTTCTTGCAGAGTGTGTTGCTCTTAAACCACCACTCGGAAAACTTGAACCATCTGGTTCTTGTCTAATTAATATAGACCCATTAAAACTTTCGACTGGTCTATTTGTTTTGTCTAATCTAAAGAAAGAATCATGTTTCTCAGCAGTTTTACCCGTCAGAGGTTGAAACCAATGAGTATAATGAGTAGCTCCATTATCGATCGCCCAATTTTTCATTCCAACTGCAATAAAATCTGCCGTTTTTTGGTCTATTCTATTACCGGTTTCTAATGATTCCATTAAATTATCATAAGCATCTCTCATAACATATTTTTTAATTGCATCAACACCAAATACCAAACTGCCAAAATACTCAGAAATTGGCTTACCAGCAGTATCACTCATAAACCTTCTATCAGTAAAAGGTTCATTTACCTTAGAAACAGAATTACTTCTCATATATATTAAATAAATTAGATTTAATGTAAAAAATATTTTTTTAAAATTAATGAAACTTTAACTAAAAAACAATTAATGTTTGTATTAATTAATGCAAATATTAATAGAAATGTAAAACTTATATTTCAAAATAATTAAAACAATAAAACAAAAAATATTTTGTTGTTTTTATCAAAATTTATTAATTAACTCAAAATTGTTCAGATGCTTATGATGAAATTTATTTTCTCAATTGTAATATTATTTTTATTTAGCATTGATTTATTTGCTCATGAAGTAAATAAAACAAATGTTATAGATTCTGGTGATACTGCTTGGATGCTTATATCAACTGCTTTAGTAATATTGATGACACCTGCTGGTTTAGCATTATTCTATGGTGGATTATCAAGTAAAAAAAACTCATTAAACACAATAGGAATGAGCTATATGGCTTTTTGTGTTGCTACTCTTGCTTGGGTTATTTGTGGCTATTCATTAACTTTTTCGGGAGATCATTTAGGTATAATTGGTAATTTCAATTTGTCTTTCTTAAATAATATTGGAATCAATGACATTTCAGGAAGTATCCCAACTCTTTTATTCGCTTGCTTTCAAGGTACTTTTGCTGCAATAGCAGTAGCAATAGTTAGTGGCTCTGTTATTGAAAGAGTTAAGTTTTCAAGTTGGTTAATATTTTCATTTTTGTGGCTTATACTTGCTTATGTTCCAGTTGCTCATTGGATTTGGGGAGGTGGTTTTTTGAGTAAAGGTGGAGAATTAGATTTTGCAGGTGGAACTGTAATTCATATTAATGCAGGTATTTCAGGTTTAATTTTTTCTTTATTGCTTGGCAAAAGAAAAGATCATCACACTGAAAGTAAACCAATATCAATTAAATTATCTGTTTTAGGTTCTGCAATTTTATGGTTTGGTTGGTTTGGCTTTAACGGGGGTAGTAGTTTAGGAGCTAATGCAATTGCAGCCAATGCAATTTTAGTAACAAATATTGCAGCCTGTGCTGGAGGGATAAGTTGGTTATTAATTGAATGGTATGATGACAAAAAACCAGGTTTATTAGGTATGTCTTCTGGAGTTGTCTCTGGTTTAGTTGGAATTACTCCTGCTTGTGGATTTGTTAATTCTTTTGATGCACTTTTAATAGGTATTTTATCAGGATTAATTGGATATTTTGGAGCAATAAAACTTAAAAAATATCTAAAATATGACGATACTCTAGACGCTTTTGGTATTCACGGTTTAGTTGGAATTTTTGGTTCTCTTGCCGTAGGTTTTTGGGCAAATCCAAAAATAAATACTGGAGTTGGTGCATTTTATGGAAATATAGGTCAAATATGGATTCAATCCAAAGTTATAATAATTGTAACAATTTATTCAATCATTATTACTATAATTATATATTATATTACTTCTTTTTTGACTGGCGGAGTAAGAATTTCAAAAGAAGAGGAAGCTGAAGGAATGGATACATCATTTCATGATGAAAAAGGTTTTAATCTAAATGATTAACTTTGAATAATTGACAACTAATATTTAAAGCATCATAAGTATAATATTACTTTTGATGTTTTATTCTTTTAAGCCTCTGCCAGATTTTTGAATCTTGTTTTGTGATTTTAAATTCTCATAAATTGTATCCAAAACTCCATTGATAAAATTACTACTTTTATCTGTAGAATAACTTTTAGAAATATCAATAACTTCATCCATACTAACTTTTATAGGGATTTCTGGAAAATCTATAAATTCAGCAACAGCTATTTGTATTAAAATTCTATCAACAGGTGCAATTCGAGTTTTATCCCAATTTATAACTAATGTATCAATTAAATTATCTAAATACTCATTATTTTTTATGATATAATTAACTAAATTTTGACCAAATAAAATATCATCAGGTCTCCAAAGAATTTGTATATCTGCTTCTAATTCAATAATTTCATCAGGTCTATAAATTTTCTCTTCTTTCTTGTCTTTCGTTTGATTTGAGTTTTTATACGTATTTAGTGAACTTGATTTTGGCTTTTCGATTTCAATCTTATCAGTTTCCTCTACCAATGAAATATCAGCTTCATCATTATCATCAAAATTAAATTCTCTTTCAAATATATTGTTTATTAATGTTTCTATTGGTGTTTCACAAATGTAAAAAGCATATAATATTTGTAAAACTTTTTCTCTTACAAGATGTCTTGTTCCATTTATTTTTTTAATATTACTTAGAGGGTACTTTTCTATATTATTTAATTGCATTAAATCTCAATAAGTATTGATGAAGAGGTTATATTATTAAAAATCAAGTTTAATTTTTACAAAATTATTAAAAAAAAAACAATAAATGAAAATTATTACATAAAAGTTGAAAATAACTAATATGTGGTATAATAATTGTAAACTTTTGACTAATTCTTATATATTTGAATTTCAGTGTTAACCAAAAATTAAATGAATTACATACTTTACTTAAAAACCAATTTTTATAACAACTTAAATAAAATTCTAAATAGATATTTGAATTTATTTAGAATTATTTTTATTTTTTGTTTTCTGATTACTTCCTGTCAAGATGAAAAATTAAATCAAAAAGAAGAAATAAATCAGGATTCTATAGAAACAGAAAAACAAATAAAAAAACAAATTGATAAATGCTCCAATTTAAAGGACAGTTTGAATAATGTTTTTGACGATGTTATTTATGAAAAAAAAATTATTACTAATTTTGAAGAATTGCAAAAAATAAAAAATGAATATCAATTAATAGATACTAATCCCGAACAGAAAATAAAATACCGCGCTTTTACTACATTAAATAGAAAAGAATTGAGATTTATCAGAATAAATGACACTATTTTAATTCCTTCTAAAATATCTGAGGATTTAAGATCATATAGTGTTTTTCCTTTAGTTTATTGTGAAGCCTCACACTTAGAAAAACTTATTGTGGTTTCAAATGTTTATCAAGCTTATGCTTGTTATGAAAATGGAATTTTGGTTAGGTTTGCTGCAGCAAATACGGGCAAAGAGTCCACTCCAACATATCCAGGGAGATATTCATTGGTTTGGAGACAAAAATTAAGGATATCTTCGCTTGACTCAACTTGGGAATTACCGTTTACATTTAATTTTCATCAATATGCCGGTAATGCTTTTCATCAATTTGAAATGCCAGGGAGACCTGTTTCTCACTCTTGCGTAAGGCAATTTATGGATGATGCAGAGTGGTTATATAAATGGGGAAAAAGGGCTAAATTAGATACAAATAAAAGATTTATCACCAACTCTGGCACTCCGGTAATTATGTTAGGTATGTTTGATTATGATAGAAAAAGAGGTGGCGTTTGGATAGATGAGATTTCTAACAAAAAATTCCCAATTGAATTAAAAGGTAATCCAATGGAAATAGAAGAAGCTTTGATTCCCATTTCTCAGATTCCTAAAACTTCAAGAGGAGTCTTACCTAATAAAAAAAGATATTTAGAAGCAGAAAGTATATTAAGAGAAAGAGGCATAATCAGAGAAAAAGTAAATTTAATTCCTTCTGTAGATTTTAATAAACAAAGAAGAGAAAAAAAAGCGAATAAAGAAAGAAGCGATAAACTAAAATTAGAAAAAGAAAAAAATGAATTAGACAAATTAGAACAAAAAGTAGATGACTCTCAGAACTAAATCCAAAAGTCATCTTTAAATTTTATAATTAGTTTAGATTTTAATAAATCTTAGATATTTTTCTTGTCCTCTTATCTTAATTTTTGTATAATAAATCCCAGAAGTAAGATTTTTACAATTTAATTCCAACAACTTATTTTCGTTATCTATTTCGAAACTAAAGTTGTCATTAATTATTTGTCCAAATTGAGAATATAATTCCAACATGACTTCTTTAATTTCTACATTCTCATTTAATTTTATATTCAAATAATCTATAGTAGGATTAGGGAAGATATTGTCACTAATAATTTGATTAGAATATACTAAATTTTGCTCTACGCCTGTAGTCAAGTCTAAATTTTCATCTCCAAAATTATATGGAACATAATTAAAATAACAAATATACATTTCATCACTTGTTCCTTCACCCCAATATATGTCCTTAGGTGGTTGGTTAGGATTATTTGGATTTTCGGCTCTGTTATCATAAGTAGCTTTGGCATAAACCTTACTTTTAGCGGGTATTTTTTTCAATTTATTTGAATAATAGAAATCTTGCCAGTTAAAATCCCATTTATCAATTTTAATAATATTTATAGTATCTTTGTTTGGTGTTATTGCAAATATCTCCCACAATTGACCTGTTAGGTGCATGTGTGGGAGTACAGAAACTAATGAAATATCAATCGGAACATTTAATACACCTGTAAATGACTTCACTTTATTTGCCGGAATTTTAAATTCTTCAAATAAGTTCTCCGGTGTTATTGCTGTAGTTAACAAATTCCTTTTGATTTGATTTTCTTTATCATAAAAAATATTTATTTCTGATTGATCATATTCGTCATTTGTAACAGGTGCATAATGAATTTGTGCCAAAATTACTGAATTTTTGTAAAGATTTTTGCCAATATCAGCAGGATAAAATCTTGCAAAACTACCTGGTGCCCAGCCAGCCCAAGTATTTTCTAATGGTTCAAAGCCAAATCCACCAAATTGCTCATAACCATATCTCGGATCATCTGCATCTAATTCTAATGCAATAGAAGTTGTATCTATTCCTAAAATAGCATGATGTACAATTTTTTTATTATCTGGTCTAAATTCAATAGCTTTTATTTTTTTGTTTTCTTCTAAATTAACTGGCAAAACAAATACTTGATATTGGTCTTGATTATTACCTTTATGCAAAAATTTCTCTGACATTTTTAAAACTAAATCTGGCTTTCCTAATTGTGACCCTTCTGGAAAAATTGGTAAGTTAGGTTCATCTTCCATATTTCCTTGAGGCATTCCTCCATCAACCCAATCTTTTATCATATCAATCTCAGACTGACTTAGAACTCTTTCACCCAAAAAATTACTATAATTACTATTGGGAGACCAAGGTGGCATAAATTTAGAAGAAGTTACAAACTTAATCATTTGTCCATAATTTTTCACTTCATTAAAATTTGTAAATGGCATTGGCGCAATTTCACCAGCTCTATGACAATTTGTACATTTGTTATAAATAATAGGTGCAATATCTTTGGAATAATTTGGTGTAGATTTAGCACTTTCAACTTTAAATAACATTAAAGTTGTAATAATAATTAGCAAAGAATATTTATATATTTTCATAATATTTTAGTTAAATTAAATTAATTTTGTATTTATTTTATTTTTTCGATTATACAACCTATTGGTTTAATATATTTGACTTGGATTTCAAGTTTACTTAATATTGAGTCAATTTTATTAAAAGCAATTTTTTCGTAATTCCCTTGATTTCTTTTACCTAAATCATAATACAAATCGTCGATTTTACCCGAATATTGAATATTATGGGCATTATCTACAATAATAATTTGTGGTAGTGTAGTAGCATTATATTTTTTAGTATAATATTGATTTGTATCAATTAAGCATACAAATTGAATTTTGTTAGTTTTTTTGAAATTATTAATAGAAGTGGAATCTGAATCAGGATTTGGAAAAATTCCAAAGAATTTAACGTCATTCATACAATTATTATTTTTGCTATAATGATTATAAATTCTATTAATCTCGGGTGTTGATGATTTGGAAATAGGGCAGTTGTGTCCTAAAAAAAAATATACTGATATTGAAATTATGTTAATTAAAATCATTTTATAGTTAATTAAGTTAAATTTGATTGTAATTTATTTTTACCAATTCTACGTTTATTTTACCAAAAAGTTTAATTGTATTTAAGAATATTTTAAATTAAATAAAATTATTGACAATTAAACATAATCTAAAGAAAATAGTTAAATGGCTTTAATTTTTTCAAAAAATATAAAATACATAATTTATAATATTTTTTTGAATTAAAAGTTAATACTTTGTCAATCTTTTAATATTATAAATAAATATAATGTCTTTAAATCCAAAAATTAAAAGCTCCTTAAAAATTAAAGAAAATAAAAAAAATAATTTAAAAACTTTAAATGAAAAATTGTCAATAAATAATTGTTATTATAATGATTATGATAAACAAAATCTGACGAAAGATGAATTATTAAAATTGTATAAACATTTACTACAACCGAGATTGATAGAAGAAAAAATGTTGTTGTTGCTTCGCCAAAATAAAATTTCAAAATGGTTCT
>JBDNHS010000052.1:0-1633 GCA_041688685.1 Kapaibacterium sp. (SeqCode) | reverse complement strand
GCACTCCAATTACAGGCAAAATTGTAGTAGATGCAATCATCCCAGGCAGGTGAGCAGCGCCACCAGCTCCTGCGATAATTACTTTTAATCCTCTACTTTTTGCATTTCTACCATACTCAATCATATCAAATGGTGTTCTATGAGCAGAAACAACTTTTATTTCATAAGACACATTAAATTCTTTAAGAAAATCCTCTGCCAAACTCATTGTAGAATAATCAGAATCACTTCCCATTATTATTCCAACTTCAATCATTTTTCCCATTTAATTTTACCCTGTTAATTAGTGATTTAATAAAATAGATTTATAAATTGTTATAAAGATAATATTATATTAACTTTGTAACTAAATAAATACAAAGTTAATATATTATGTTTATTTCTTTCAAAAAGTTTTTAAAATAAAATTAATTAGAAGTGTAATGATTGCCTTTAAAAATATTTAAAATTTTAAACAATATAATGGAAAATAATAAAAAAAAGTTTATTTCGACAAGTGAAGAGTCTGTAAATATGTTTCATAACAATATAATTGAAGCATTATCAAAGACTTATTGGTTTGTTCCGATATTAGTATATATACCGATAATAATATTTTTTAATTATTTGAGCATCAAAAATAATTTAAGTTTTTACTGGATACTATTAGCAATACCTACTGGATTATTTGTTTGGAGTTTGACTGAGTATATTTTGCATAGATATATTTTTCATTATATGCCCAAAACAGAAATAGGACAACGATTACATTGGTTGTTCCATGGAGTTCACCACGATTACCCTCAGGATAAAAACAGATTAGTAATGCCACCAGGTGTGAGTTTGCCCATTGCAACTATATTTTTTCTGTTATTTGAGATATTTTTATCAAAACCATTTATGTATTCGTTTTTTAGCTTTTTTTTATTAGGATATTTATATTATGATATTTCACATTTTGCGTATCATCATTTTATTTTTAAAAATAAATATTTTAAAAAATTAAAAAAACATCACATGAGACATCATTATAAAGATGATGAGCAAGGATTTGGGGTTAGTTCGCAATTTTGGGATTTTGTCTTTAAAACAAAAAAAATGTAATGGTAATAGTCAAAGTTTAATTGAATTAAACCAAATTTTAACATCCAAATTAGTAAATAAATTAGTAAATAAATTAGTAAATAAATTAGTAAGAATACAAGTAAATTTAAATAGTAAAAATAAATATGATTGAAAATAAAGCGGCATTTAATTACACAGACTTAGCCACTATATTCGGTGAAGAGAGTTTTGTAAATATACCTAAAATAATAGAAATTAATTCTGTAGTAACTGACAGTAGAAAAATAAAAAACGGAAATTTATTTGTTGCTTTGGTTGGTGAAAAAATTGATGCACATTCAAAACTCAATGAAGCTTTTGAATTAGGAGCAAAAATATGTATAGTAAATGAAAACTGGTACAAAGAACAAAAAACTATAGAAAATGAGTTTGTATTAAGCAAATTTCATTCGTTCAGTTTTATTATTGTCAAAAATACATTAAAATCTTTGGGTACTTTAGCCAGATTCCATAGAGATAGATTTAATTTACCTATAATTGTTGTTGCTGGTTCTAATGGCAAAACAACAACAAAAGAAATGATTGTTAG
>JBDNHS010000414.1:0-4339 GCA_041688685.1 Kapaibacterium sp. (SeqCode) | reverse complement strand
TGTGCCACCGATAAATTTACTTTGAATGTAGTCTGAGAAAATAAAGTAAAAGAGTAAAACAAAAAGAAGATAGGTTAATACACACTTTCATAATTTGAATTAGTTTAATAAAGAACAATCAGTTATTTTTCCAAACTCATTAAAAACATCTTTATATTTGATAATCATATACTGATTATTTTTAAATCTGATTAAATTCTTAAGTAAATCTAAGTTGTATATTTTGTTATTTAAATTTGAATTATCTTGTAACAATTCTTTATCTATGGTAATTATTTCAATGTTTTTATTTTTGGATAATAACTTAATCTTTTCTTTTATTGCTCTTTTCGTGTAACTATGTTTTGAATCTATGTTAAAGTAATATTTAAATTTTTCATTATTATCAGAACATTCTATGAAACTAACTACGCAATTTACACAAAATAATGCGTGGATACTGTAAATTATATAATTGTCTGTTAATATAATTGGTTTACCGTAATAATCAAAAGCTGAATCATTTGAGAACAATTTCAAAAAACTCAAGAAAAAGAAAATCAAAATAATTTTTACCATAAGTCAATTTCAATAAGTGTATAAAATAAATCATTTTCCAAAATATAATTTATATCTTTGAGATTTTGTTCTAAAACTGTTGATTTACTATTTAATAAATAATTCAACTCAGGTAGTACAACTAATTTAAAAAACTTATTTTTATAAAATAAACCAACATTATTATAATTAGTATGATCATACTTTAAAATATCATATTCATCTGTTTTTTTAATATAATTATCAATTACTTTTATCAATTTTAAATTAATATTATCTTTTTGATATTCTAAAAAATATAATTTTACAAATACCTCATCTACCTCATCTATATCATCACTTGGTATTATTTTTGAAGTTTTTAAAAGATAAATAGAATCATTTATCATATTAATATTTGTAATCCTTTCCAAAGTATCAAGATGCAAAACATCAATTTGTTCTATGAAATTTGCAGGATTAGTATAATTATTATATACAATTGAATCCATCAAATTTAATATTTCTTTATTGATAATATTTTTTTCATACTTCAACTGCATTTTTTTATTATCATCAACATTTATTCTTTCTATATCACCATTAAATGGATCTGAAATAGAAATTATATTATTATAAGTACTAATATAATTATATGGGTTATAATGTGTCATAGTTAAATTACTAAACTTAAAATAAAATGTATCCAAAGGTGTGTACTCTATTCTATCTAAATAAATTCCCATAAAATTCTTTTGTTTATTTTCGTATTCATATTTATTATAAGTTTGATATAACAGCAAATTTTTATTAAATTCTTTAAGTCCTCTAAAACTAGCATTTGTCTCTACAAAATCAATCATATTATAATTTTGAAATTTTAATATGTAAATACCAATATACAAATATAATTCATCTTCAATATAAAATATTGATTTGATTTTAGTATGTTTTTTTAATAATATAAAAAGTGAATCAGGCATATTTAAAATAATTGAGTCTAATACAATTTTTGAGTCTAATTTTTCATTATAGTTATTTAGACTATCACTTATTACAAAACTCATTAAACATATATTATTGTTATTTTTTTGTGGTATAAATATAGTATCATCCTTCAAATAAAAACTTGACAACTTATATTTAAAATCAAATTTTAAATTAGTTTGATAAACTTTTTTTACTTCATATTTAAAGTTTTTATGCAAAATTTGGGCATTATTTTCTTTATAATTTAAAACAATCATTATTAAAGAAAAAATAATTATATTTTTATAAATTATCATTATTATAATATAAAATATTAATAAAAATATAGTCTCTATTACTATACAATAATAGAGACTATTTAATTTTAAGGATAAGTAGGTTCTGATTCTGTTAATGACCAAACTTTTATAAGAGTTGTATTTGTTTCAGATTTATTCCACCTCACATTTTTTTCAATTGGAGAACTGAAAAATATTAGTCCAACTAAATTGCATGTGGCAATTTGATTTTTTGCATAATCCATTGCCTGTTCAACTTGTACTTCATCAGGGTGACCAACAAATGACAAAGGGCAAGTAGTGCCGCCAGGACCTGCACATGATATATAATCAGTAGGAGATGTTGTATTTTTATGTACATCCCGATAGGTATCAGCCTGACCACCTCCATTAGACTGTCCATTACCAGTAATTCTAACTACTTTACTACTACTATCTACTACATTCACGAAAAATATTGTGGCTATTAAGAACAAAAATATTTTTTTCATATTATTTTCCGTATGAATTGTTTGATAAATTGTTTGAAGTGAAATTTAGTTAAATAGCTTTATTTTCTATAATTAGCAAAATCTAATGCGAGCTTTTTGCCGAGTCTCCAATCATCTTGATAGGTCTGTGCCACCGATAGCTTTGCTTACTATGGGTATAGCAACAAGCAATAGGCAATAGCTCAGAATGTGTAGTATTTTTTTCATATTAGTCCTTTTATTAGTTATTTATTATTTATTTGTTATTAGTTAAAATTTAAATTATTCATTTATTACTAAATAAAATCCATTATATTCTACTTGATATAAATAATTGAAATTGACTTTCTAAATGTTTTATCAGAAATAACTGGTAAATAAATTCCTGACTGTAAATTAATTGGAGCAAACTCTATTTTTGATTGATTGGAGTTAAATTGATTATTTATTAATTGATTGGAAAGATCTGATACCTCGATTCCATTCATGTCATATACTTTTATGGTAACGGAAGTTAAGTCAGTATTAGGTAACCAAGTTGCTGTAAATTCAGTTTGACTGGTAAATGGATTGGCTCCTGAATTAGATAACCAAACTGTTGCTACATTATTATTTTCAATATTATAATCTTCAATTGAGGTATTTAATTCGGATCGCTTTATTCTAAATATTTTTTTAGTATTTAAAATAGTTTCATTTATCTGTGTGCCATTAAAATAGATGTAATTTTTAGTTAAATGTGTTGGAGTGAATGATGAAATTGGATTTAAATTTGGTATCAAAACTTCTAAAGTATAATCAAGTAAATTAATAATATATATTTTAGTTTGATTTTTATTATGTAATTCATCATAAACTTGGGTGATAATAAGATTATTCTCAACTATTTCAAATTCATTCCAATAATACAAAGAATCAATAATTGTAGTAATCTTTTCCCAATTATCCCCACCATCTTTAGTAATTAACAAACTACTCTTGTATTCAGTATTTGAAACTAATGCGTAACCATTTAAATCATCTACAAATTTCAAACTTTTTACAAATAAATAATTTGGTAATTTAATTTCTTTTATAATATCAAAGTTTGCGTCAAATTTTAAAGCTCCTGCACTTCTTGATAAATAACCTTGTTCAACGCTTTTTGCACTATCTGTAAAAAAACCACCAGTAACAAAACCATTATTAAATTTACTACTATTTAAACTATGGAACTTTTGTGATATTTTTTTGTAATTCCAATCAATACCCTTGTTCAATGAATAATAAACGAAATTGTTTGTTTTGGTTTGAACCCCATTATTACTTATTATTATTGACCTATAAAAAAATACTTCATCAGATTTTAATGATAATATATTGCTGTAGTCTGATTTGTTATTAAACTCAATTAAGTATTTGTATGGATTGTTTATATCACTTGTGTCTAATTGTATTAATATCTCAAAAGATGCACCGGAGTTTGTTGATTTATACAAAGTAAATTCATTTGCATTATAATAAACACAATTTAAAGTGTCATAAAAATGGACAGGACCTGCAACTGCAGATACAAATGTACTATCTTTATATAAATTTGTAGGTTGAAAAGATGCACCAGAGTTTGTTGATTTAAAAATTGTAAATTTATCTGATGTTAAAAACAATATGTCTTCTTTTTCACCCTCAATGATATTAAGGTTGAAATAATTTTGAAAGTTATTGAAATTAGAAATTAATTCCCAATTTAAACCACCATCATTAGTAATAAAAATTGTATTATATTTACCAACTGTTATACCTTTTTGTTCATTAATAAAATCTACAGCCAAAAAACTGTTATACAAAGTCCTATATTTAGATATTGAATCATTGTAAACCCAACTCCAATTTTTGCCACCATCAATTGTTCTATGTAAACCACCTGTAGCTTTTACACCCAAATTATTATCATAAAAGTAAGTGTCGTTACTTCTTAATAATAAGTTTGTTGGCTGATTTGTTTTTATAAAGCTTTGATTTTCAATATCTATTGTATAGTATTGATTATTATCATCATAACTATAAATTTTATCATTAAATAAGAAAATATCTCCAATTCTTTTT
>JBDNHS010000051.1:0-3076 GCA_041688685.1 Kapaibacterium sp. (SeqCode) | reverse complement strand
TGAAAAGCCAAAAATAAAAGAAATTACGATTGATTAACACAAATACTTTTCCTATTAATTCTAAATATTAATTCTAACAATAAATCATAAAAATTAATTGGAAATTGAATTAAAAATGTGAAAAGTAAATAAGAGCAAGTAAGTATTTGTTGAATGAATATAGAGGGCTGTATAAAGAAAATATTATTAAAATATTCTAAATATACAGCCCTTTTAATGTTCTAATTATGCTTATGTTTTATGCTTACGTGCCTTCATTATAACTATTCATATAAGTTAACTGGTCTTCAGTTAATTTATCGATAATCATCCCCATAGACTCTAATTTTAATCTCGCAACATATTCATCTTGCTCAACAGGTATTTCGATTACCTCAACAGGTAATTTAATACCAGCAGAATGCTTCTGAACTAATGTTAAATGCGCTAAGAATTGATTTGCAAAACTCATATCCATAACCTCTGAAGGGTGACCTTCTGCGGCAGCTAAGTTGATTAATCTACCTTCAGCTAATAAATAAATTTTATTGCCATTTTTAAGTGTATATTCTTCACAGTTTGGTCTAATTGTTCTTTTTGATACAGAAACTGATTCTAATTCTGGAATATTAATTTCAGAATCATAATGACCAGTATTACAAACAATTGCTCCATTTTTCATAGACTCAAAGTGTTGCTTACGAATAATATCTTTTACGCCAGTTGCAGTACAGAAGATATCACCGATTTTTGCAGCTTCGTCCATACTCATCACTTGGTGTCCATTTAGAGTAGCTTTTATAGCGGCAGTAGCTTTGATTTCTGTTGCAATTACGTTTGCACCCATACCATCAGCTCTAAGTGCAACTCCACTTCCACAGTGACCATAACCAGAAACAACAAAGTTTTTACCAGCTAATAATACCGAAGTAGCACGTAAAATACCGTCCAAAGTTGATTGACCAGTACCATAAACGTTATCAAAATCCCATTTAGTTTCAGCATCATTCACAGCATATACTGGATAATATAATTCGCCAGCAGCAGCACGTGAATGTAATCTATGAACTCCAGTTGTAGTTTCTTCCGTTCCACCAATTACTACAGTTTTTGCATATTCTTTATAATGTTCGTGAACTGTATTAATCAAATCGCAACCGTCATCTAATGTTAAATGTGGTTGAGGATCCAAAGTTCTATCGATACACCAGTAAAAGTCTTCGTGATTGCCATGCCAAGCATAAATTCCAATACCATTTGCAGCTAATGCAGCTGCAACAGCATCGTTAGTTGATAATGGATTACAACCTGACCAATAAACTTCAGCACCAGCAGCTTTGAATGTTTCTACCAATACGCCAGTTTCTTTTGTTACGTGAAGACATCCAGCAATTTTATAACCAGTAAATGGCTTAGTTTTGCTCCACTCTTCTCTTAACTTCATCATCACAGGCATACGTGATTCTGCCCATTCCATTAACATTCTGCCCTCTTCGGCAAGTCCTATATTTTTCACACAATAGTTTTCTGTTTGTGAAAATTCACCTTGTGCTTTTCTTTCTGTATTAGCCATTTATTACCTAAAATTATATATAAATATTAAACATTTTTTATTATTATTTGTATTAAAGATTACAAATTTAAGAATAATTATTTTAAAATTAAAGAGTTATCATAAATTAATTAACCAACAAACATTTTAATTGAGAATATTTGTTCAAATTTTCCATTTTTACTTTAATATTTACAACTTTCAATTAATTTAGTGAATAAATAAAAAAAATGGCACTGGATTTGGTGATTAATATTAATAGTTCGCTAAATTTATAAAATTACTGATTTTAGAGTGAAGATTGAATTTATTTAGCCAACATTATTAAAATTTGTTAATATTAACCGCCAAATAATTTTTTATTTTAATTAGGAGTCTTAAATGAGAGTAAAAGAACTTAATAATAATACAATGGGATATGACCCATTTTTGATTGATGCATTAGGTATCGGCAAATCAAAACAAACTACATCGAAAGATGAGTTAAAACAAATTACTGAAAAACCAACCAGCTGGCAAAAAGATATTCTTTTGACTGCCTTGGACAAAATCGAAAGCTCAATATCAGTAAAGACCACAAATGTAAATAATGGCATCTTACAAACACCGCCATTAGAGAACTACCAAGAAGCTTTAAAAGAATTAAAGAATTTGGTTAGCAAGAATTTCAAAGAATTTGCTTCAAAAGCACAATCTAACTTAACTCCACAAGACATTTTATATCTTTTTGAAGATGAGAACAACTTTGTAGTATAGTTTTATATTTTTTATCTTTCTATTATAATTTTTATAGATTATTTAGGACAATGGGTTGCAACCTCTTGTCCTTTTTTGTTTGTTATTAGGCAATGATTGCAACTCCTTGTTCTTTACCTTTTCACAAAAAATCTCCATTTCACCACTTTATCCAAACCCTTGCCTAATCTATCTTTATAGACTATTTTTGCAAATCCTGTTACATTTTCGCCTAAAAACAGTCTTTTATATATAGGGAATGACAAATTTAGAAAATGTTTTTTGAGAATTGGCAAAATTTAACAAATACTGGAAAAATGATTATGAAAAAAATAATTTACATATTAATATTAATTACTGCTTTTGCTTCTAATTTAGAATTGAAAGCAAGTGATAAAAAAATAAAGCTGGATAGTATTGTAACCCCAAATCAAAGTAAACAAGAATATTCTTATGATGACGAAGGTAATCAAATTCTTTTTGTACGTTATCGTTGGTATAATTCCTTAAAAGATTGGTTGGGTGATTGGAAATACGAATATGCTTTTGATGACAATGGTAATCAAATTCATATTGTTAGTTATTCTTGGGATAATACCTTAAAAGATTGGGTGGGTTATTATAAATCCGAATATGCTTATGATGTCAATGGTAATGAAATTCTTAATGCCAATTATTATTGGGATAATACTTTAAAAGATTGGGTGGGTGATAAGAATAAATACGAATATGCTTTTGATGACAATGGTAATGAAATTCTTTATGCCTATTATCGTTGGTATAATTCCTTAAAAGATTGGTTGGGTGATT
>JBDNHS010000050.1:0-7715 GCA_041688685.1 Kapaibacterium sp. (SeqCode) | reverse complement strand
GATTTTAAAAATAAAGATATAGCAAAATTTAATTTGGGTAATTCATTATATAAATCTGATAGTTTAGAAAATGCTAAAAACAGTTACTTGGATATAACGAATACTACTCGGGACAAGAAATTAAAGGCAAAAGCCTATTATAATTTGGGTAATACATATTTGAGCGAGAAAAAATACAAAGAAAGTATAGAATCTTACGCAAGTTCATTAAAAATCAATAATGATAAAGAAGTTAAATATAATTTAGAATATGCATTAAAAATGTTAAAAGCACAAGAAGGAGAAAAGGGAGAGGATAAAGATAATAATGACAAAGATAAAAATGATAAAGATAAAAGCAAGGATAATAAAGATGGTGAAAAGGATGATAAAGGAGATAAAAATGATAAAGAAAATAAAGATAAAAAAGGAAATGATGGAAAAGATGATAAATCAGATGACAAAAAAGAAGAAAAACAAACTCCATCTGACGGCAAAGATGATATAAACAAAGACGAAAATAAAGAAGGTAAATCAGGACAACCAAAACCTAAAATTTCTAAAGAAGATGCTGATAGAATTTTAAATGCAATTCAGAATAATGAAATTCAACTTTTGAAGCAGAAACTAAAAGAAAACAGAAAAACAAATACTGGAAAGAAGTGGTAAATTTACATTTTCTATACTTTTTGAATATTTTCTATAATATAACAACTTATTTTAATAATTTATTCAACATTATAGAGATTAAAATAAAATTAATATCATAAAAAATGTTAAATTACGTTTTTAATGAAGTATTTTTTAAAATATATTTTTTATATATCTTAATTAATTTATTTAATTAATTAACAACAACATATTATTTAAATTGAGAGGCAAAAATGTCACACGGCTCTTTTAATCCATTTCAAATGGCACAACAACAATTTGATAGCGTAGCAAATGACTTGGGATTGGATCAAGCAACAAGGGATTTATTACGTTTCCCAGATAAAGAATTTCATTTCAATATTCCAATTAGAATGGACGATGGTTCTTATAGAGTTTTTAAAGGATTTAGAGTTCAGCATAATGATGCAAGAGGTCCAAATAAAGGTGGAATTAGATTTCACCCACAAGAAACTATAGATACTGTTAGAGCATTGGCAATGTGGATGACTTGGAAAACTGCTGTTGTTGATATTCCATTAGGTGGTGGTAAAGGCGGTGTAATTTGTTCTCCACATGATTTATCAATGAGAGAGCAGGAAGCGATTTGTAGAGGTTGGGTAAGACAAGTTTATAGAAATATTGGACCTCATCAAGATGTTCCTGCACCTGATGTATTGACAACTGGTCAACACATGTTATGGATGTTGGACGAATACGAAAAAATTACCGGAGTAAAAGCACCAGGTATGATTACTGGTAAACCTCTTGGTGTGGGTGGATCTCTGGGAAGAACAGAGGCTACCGGTTATGGTGCCATTTATACTTTAAGAGAAGCACTTAAAGAAATGGACATTGATATTAAAGATACAACTGCTGCTGTACAAGGATTTGGTAATGTAGCGAGATATGCTGTTGAATTATTCAAACATTATGGTGGTAAAGTAGTTTGCGTATCTTCTTGGAATAATGCAGAACAAAAATCATATACTGTAAAAAAAGCAACGGGCATAAATTTACAAGAATTATTAGATATTACTAATAAATTTGGTGAAATTGATATTATTGCTGCAAAAGATTTGGGTTATGAAATATTAGACGGTGGCGATTGGATTAAGCAAGATGTAGACGTTTTAATACCGGCTGCTCTCGAAAATCAAATCAATGCTGATACAGTAAACTTTATTGCTCCTAATGTTAAAATTATATTAGAAGGTGCAAACGGACCAACAACTCCAGAGGCTGATGAAGTAATTAAATCAAGAGGTATATGGGTTATTCCTGACTTTTTGGCGAATGCTGGTGGAGTAACTTGTTCTTATTTCGAGCAAGTTCAAAACAATATGAATTATTACTGGTCAAAAGAAGAAGTTTTAGAGAAATTAGATACTAAAATGACTTATGCTTATCACGCTGTTTCTTCACTTGCAAGACAAAAGAAAGTATATATGAGGGATGCTGCATATATGATTTCTATCAAGAGAGTTGCAGAAGCTTGTAAAATTCGTGGTTGGGTATAGTTATATAATAATTTATTTTATATATTTTACACAAAAAATCCTCATTTTTAATGAGGATTTTTTTTAGTCTGGCTGAAATTCTTTTGTATTGAACCTTGATTGAGGTTAAGATAGAGACGACAAATAAAGTCTTAGTCCAGACTTTATTAAATAATAATAACAATATTTGCATATTAAAAAGTGTCAACCTATATTAGTGTAAGACAAGGCAGGTTTTTAAGAGTAAGAAATAGTAAAAAGAGGGTAATTGAGTGCAATTTTTGGGGAATTACAAAATTCCATATTTTATACCGAAGTAGTATGTTCTTGGTCTGTTGGGACCATAAACGTAGCCTGCATCTCTGTTTTTGCCAAAGTCAAAATCATTTTGATATTGATTAAAAATATTATAACTGCCGAGAGAAAATTCGAGCCTAAAATGTTCATCGATATTATATTTATAAGATGCTTTTAAGTTGATTTCTAAAAAGTCTTTTGTCCTTCTTAATTCAGTAAATTCATTATTAATATCTACAACTTTTGGTACAAACATTTTGCCAGTATAAACAGAAGAAAATGTAAAATTAAATAATTCATTAATATCGTAAATAATATTTAAGTAACCGTAATAATTTGGGGTTCTTAAAATTGATTGTGTGGTAACCAAACTATCAATATTATTGGTTGATGGTTCCCAAATCACCTCATTTTCTTTATAAAGTGCATTTTGGATAGTAAATCCTGATTGAAGCGTGATAAAATCCTTTGAAAAATAATTTGCTTCTAAATTAACACCAAATACATTTGCACCCGAACCATTTCTTTTTGTAATTACAGAAATTCCATTTTCTAATTCAATTTGATTAGATAAAATAAAAGGATTCAATAAGTTAGTGTAGAAAAATTCTGAAACAAAATTAAATTGCGACTCTTCCTGTAAATTCAAATAATCAAAGGAAAGATTATAACTTTTTGACTTTTCGGTAACAATATTACTATCCAAGAAAGTAAATCTTGCAGCACCACCAATAGTTTGAAGGTGCAAATCTTCATCAAATGCCTGCGGTCCTCTATAACCTTCGGCATAAGAAACACGAAATTTCAATTTTTCATTATTATCGTCAATTATTTTTTGCATCAAGGCAATTCGATTAATTAAATTTAAAATGGACTTATCATTCTTAAATGTTTGTAGAAATAAATTATAATTTCCATTAATTTTGAGATAATCTAATCTGTTGCCAATTAAAATTTTTGTATTATCGGTAATGTCATAATCAAACTGAGAGTATGCTCCAAGAGTATTTACGTTTTGAGATATTATTCTTTGATAACCGGGTATATTATCATCAACATTATTATAAGTGTATTCAACGCCTAAAATCATATTCAATTCAGTCAAAAGTTGATTAGAATAAAATAAACCAGAATTTAAAGTGTAGTCTGAAGTGAGCCCATAAGAATTTAGAGCAATTATGTCCTTTGTATTTAATGTATCACCAAAGGTTAAAATTCTGCCACCACCACCGTAATAGCTATTTCTGTTTACAGTTTGAAACGAACTATAAATTGAAAATTTTTGGCTTAAATCTTCAGAAAATTGTTCATAAGAAGTTGTTACTCCAATTATTTTATGAATTAGTTGTTCAGTAATATCGGTAAGATGTGGAGCTAAGTCAAACTTGTTTCCCCCTCTTCTTTCTTCATTAATTATATATGTTGCAAGTTTTAATTTCTTTAGAATACTAAAATTATAGAAAGCATCAAAGCCAAATGTAGTATTATTTATTTTTGTTAGCTCTGAAAATCCATCTTTATTATAATCGTAGGGTTCCCTATTTCTGTTAAATCCATAAATCAACATCACTTTTGAATAATCATCAGAAACAATACTACTATTTATTGCCACAACATTATCTGGAATATTAGAGTCGATAAATGATTTTTGAAGTGAAATGTCAAACGTATTTTCAATTGGTTCTTTTGTGATTATATTTATTGTCCCTGCGATTGCCGAACCGCCGTACAAAGAAGAGCCACCACCTCTTACAATTTCAATTTTCTCTATCATATTTGCTGGTAGCATTTCTAAGCCATAAACTCCAGTAAGTGCAGAGAATATTGGTCTGCTGTTTACTAATATTTGACTGTAGGCACCATCTAAGCCATTCATCCTAACTTGAGTAAAGCCACAATTTTGACAATTATTTTCAATTCTTAATCCTGGGGTAAAATTTATACTTTCTGCTAAATTTATACTTTGAGTTGATTCTATTAATTTTCTGTTGATACTATTTACAATTATTGGAGCTTCGTGGATTGAGACTTCATTTCTTGTTGCAGAAACAACTGTTTCTTCTGATTTGAATGGCTCTTCAATCATATTAAAATTTCGTTCGATAGTTAATTTTGAATTTTTGATTTCATTTTTATTTATAATTATCGTGTCAAATAGATTTTTGTAACCCAAATAATGAATATTAATATTTAGTGAATTTTGCGAGATAAATTTCTCATTACTTTTAACTTTTATCGAATACTCTCCTTTCACATTTGTTCGACCACCAACATTATAATTTTTGATATAAATATTCGCAAAACTTAATTCTGTGTTTTGTGATGTGACTTTCCCTTTAATGATAATTTCAATTTCGGAGGCATTTGATTTGATTGTAATGCAGAGTGTTATTATTGTAATAATAGCTAATAATTTATTTTTCATATTTTTGATTAGTAACAAATTCACTAAAATAAGTATATATTTTTTAAAATTTATTTTTTGACTTACAAAACTAATAAAGTTAGACTAATCTAACAAATAATATTAGATATTTCATATAATTTAATGCAATTTCTTTTAAATTTAATTTTTATTATTTATTTTTGAATATGAATACAATTGCAGAAGAGAATTATCTTAAAGCTATATACCATTTAACCTATGAATTAGAAACAACTGATTTTGTCGGGACTAATAATATTGCTAATTATCTAAGCGTAAAACCAGCCACTGCAACTGATATGTTGAAAAAATTAAAGGAGAAAAGTTTAATTAATTATGAAAAATATGGTAAGTCTTCTTTGACAAATGAGGGCAAGAAGTTAGCTTTGGAAATCATAAGAAAACATAGATTGTGGGAAACGTTTTTATGTGAAAAATTAGGATTTAACTGGGAAGAAGTACACGAAATAGCTGAACAATTAGAGCATATTAAATCAAACAAATTGATAGATAGGTTAGATAAATTTTTAAATTACCCAAAAACAGATCCTCACGGTGAATTAATTCCAAATGCAGAAGGATATATTGATTACCAAAGTAAAATATCCGTTGCAGATATGAAGTTAGGATTTATTTATAAAATTACTGCAGTTAAAGAAGATTCTTATGAATTTTTGAAATTAATAAATAACATGGGTCTTAACATAAATAAACAAATTGAGTTGAAAGAAGTAAATATTTATGACAACTCTTTACAGATTAAAATCAATAATCAATCAATTAATATTTCAAGTCATATTGCTCATAAAATATTGATCGAACAAATTTAATAATACATTTATAATTTTTACATTTGCAATTTTTATCTTATAAAATAAATAGTTGGGAAATTGGTGAGAGAAATCAAAATTAGGTTTTTGGAATTATTAAATAAAATATCATTAAGCATAACATTTTTAATCTTAAATATTATATTTACAATTACAATCATTTTCCATTTTTTGGTACTTATTGGTCAAATATATTTTAAGTATATTTGGGGTGGAAGATTGCATAATATTGAAGAAATGTATGTATTCGAGACAATTTCTATTGTTCTAAATATGATATTTTTATTTTTAATTTTTTGTATAAAAAAATAATCAAACAAAATAAATCAATTAAAGTTTTGAAATACACATTTTTAATAATTGGTATAATATTTTTTATCAATACTATTGGTAATATTTTTGCAGTGAATAAGTTAGAAATGTTAATAGCCACACCTCTTACATTTATTTTATCGATATTATGTTTCAGATTAAGCCGAAGTTAAATACTTTAACTACAAGAAACGTCTTAAACGAAATATTCTTTGCTTAAATTATAAAATCTAAAATGTCTATATTTCTCATAAATAAAAAATATCATTCTATAAAAGCTCATTCTCCAAAAATACTTGCTTCAAAAATACATGGTTCAAAATTTAATTTCTTGTATTTAGTAGTTTTTGTTACTTTTGTTATCTTTACCGATGCTTTTGCTCAAAATCTTAAACCTAAAAGCACTAACAAAATAAAAGGTATTGTAATAGATTCAGAAAATAGTGAAACCCTCAAAAAAGTTACTATTTCAGTGATGAACACAAAAATTGGTACTTTTAGCAATCTAAATGGTGAGTTTAATCTCAAAATACCTGCTAAACTTGAGTATATAGACTCTACAAAGTTTGATAATGACTCAATTAGTTTAAGGTTTAGTATGATTGGATATGAAACTTTAATTAAAAAGGTATTTTTAGAAGCCTATCAAAAAGATTCAATTCATATCATCAAACTTAAAACTGCTATCTTAGAAACTGAAGAAGCATTCGTTTATGCAGAAGACCCAGCAGTTAGACTTATGCGAAAAGTAATTGCCAAAAAAATTGAACAACAAAATAAACTCAACTCTTATTCATATACTTTATATACAAAATTCGTTGCCTCAACTGATACAAGTACAGCAGGAAGAAGAGATTCGGAGCAAGATACTACAATCAATTCCATTTTAGAATCATACTCTCTTGGATATTATAAAAAAAATGGAAATTACTTTAATCAAATAATTCAAAAGAGACAAAGTGTAAATATTCCACCGCAAGCAAATTTTGTAGCTTTTGGTACAAATATCAATGCTTATGATGATTATGTAACTATACTTGGCGAAGAAGTTTATACACCGTTTCACCCTGATGCAATTGATTATTATGATTTTGAGATATTAGGAAAGCAAAAAATAAATAACTTAAAGAAAATCACAAAAATCAAAATAACTCCAAAAAGTAGCACTCGGAAGTTAATGGATGGCTTTATTTATATTGATGAAGACCTTTTAATTCCTAGATATATAGAAATCAAACCAAATATAGCTGTGAGATTACCTCTTGACGCAGAATTTAATTTTAATCAAGATTTTGAATATATTGACTCATTGTTTGTTTTGCCAAGTAGAATGAGAATTTATGCTACTTTGTCTGCAGAAATACTTTGGGTGTTTTCTCCAAGATTAGATATTCTAATTGAAACAGCGGCGTATAATTATAAAACAAACATTGATTTAAGTGATGATATTTTTGAGCAAAAAAGAGTCGAAATAGATAATAATGCTGATGTTTTTGATGAGGCCTTTTGGGAAGAAAATAATTTAGTGCCACTAAGAGAAGAAGAAAAGTTAGCTTACAACTCAATTAGAATGGTTAGGGAAAATCCAGATTCGATTTTATTCACAAATTATATAAATAGACTAATTGCACCAATTACTGCTCAATTTCAAATGTTTAACCGCAAACCATTTACTGGAATTGAAGACTTATTTAGATTTAATAAAGTTTCTGGGTTTTCATT
>JBDNHS010000413.1:0-4494 GCA_041688685.1 Kapaibacterium sp. (SeqCode) | reverse complement strand
GGGATGGATTATCTGACGCACAGGAAATAGAATTGGGTCCAAACCCAAGTATTCCCGATAGTGATAATGATGGTTTGTCAGATCGTGAAGAATTTTATGATTATAAAACTAATCCATTAGATGCAGATACTGATGGCGGTGGAGTAAAAGACGGTGTCGAAGTATTAAATGGTGCTGACCCACTAAATCCAGATGATGACATATTAAATGTTGCCGTTGGAGAGAAAGTTAATATGAGAAATTTGGAATTTGAAACTGGTTTAGCAGTTATATCTCCAAGATCTGAAAAATTGTTGAATTTAGTTTTAAAATCACTTCAATCAGACACAGATATGGAGTTTGTAATATTAGGTCATACTGATGATGTTGGTGAAAGAGATTTTAATATGAAATTATCTTTAGATAGAGGAACTGCAGTCCAAAAATGGTTAGTAGATAAAGGTATCAAATTAGAAAGATTACCAGTCGAAGGCAAAGGACCAGATGCACCTCTTGTACCTAATTCAAGTGATTTGAATAGACAAAAAAATAGAAGAGTAGAATTTGCTAGAACTAAATAAATTAGTATAACTCTCGTATTTTTTTATATATTATTTAGAGCAAGGGGTTGCAACCCCTTGTTCTTTTTTTTTAGTTTTTTTGTCTTTACTAACATCAACCGTAGGGTTAACTATAAGGTTGATTGTAAATTATTTATACTTCTGAAAAAAGAGCAAGAAAGTATGACTCATGTTTTTAACTTCTTTGCTAAGTTGCTTAGTTATTGCCTGTAAATAAAGACTTAAAGACGTGACCTGCCATTGCTGGATTTTCTTTTAAACGGCGAGTGGAATATCCATACCAGTCTTTACCGAATGGTACATATATTCTTACATTATGCCCTTTTTTGAGTAAATCGTCCCTTCTATTTTCCCTAACTCCCAATAGCATTTGGAATTCATACCTTGTTTTATCGATGTTTTTTTCACGTATTTGATTTTCTGCATATAAAATCAAGTCTTCGTCATGTGTTGCAATTCCAAGTTTAGTATTATTTTCAATCAAAAAATCAAAAAGTTTTTTGTAGTTATCTTTGATTTCTTCTTTGTCTTTATAAGCAATTTCAGAACTTTCTACATAAATACCTTTGCATAATCTTACATTTGGTTTGTATGATTTTAGTTTATTTACATCATCAAAACTTCTTTTCATATACGCTTGAATTACAAATCCAATATTATCAAGTCCAGAGTCTCTAAGGTCGGTATATAATTTAAGAGTTAAATCTGTGTAAGGTGAGTTTTCCATATCCAATCTAACAAATATGCCATAATTATTTGCAAAAGTTACAACTTCTTTAATATTTTCATAAGCAAAATTATAATCAATTCCGAGACCTTGTGAAGTGGGTTTGATAGAAAGATATGAATCCAAATTGTCTTGGTGAATTTTTTCTATTACCTTCAAACTGAATTCCTTTTCATCCAAAGATACTTCTCTACTTTGAACAAATTCGCCCAAAACATCAATAGTTGTTTTACCACCTAATTTGGCAAAATCTTTTGCTACTTTAACTGCATCTTTTAATTCACTTCCAGCTATGTATTTTTTGGCAAATTGATACACTAATGACTTTGGTAATAAAGGAAGAGTCGCTACTATTAATTTATTTAACATTTTCTTAAATTTAAAATTGTATCTAAATAATATCTATGATTATACCTAAAGGTAATCTAAGTATAACAAATAAAAAACCGTGTTTATTATCAAGTGAAATAAACACGGCTTTTAAAAAAAATTAGTGTAAAAGTAAATAATATTAGTTCAAATAATATTAATTTATCTTACAATCTTTAAATTCTGTAAAGATTTGAAATCACCATAATTAATTACAATAAAATAATTACCTTGAGAAATGCCATTTAAGTTCATTTCAAATTGATTATTTCCAGCAACAAAACCATTTAATTTAATATTTCCGATTTGATTACCTGTCAAATCAAACACCTCCAAGCTAAGTGGATTATTATTAAAATTAGAATTAATGTAATAATCAATTACTATTTTGTCATTCGCTGGATTAGGACTTACACTGTTGATTTTTAATACATTATCATTATATATGCCGTCTTCAACTGACAAAGGACAATCATAAACAATAAATGGTCCTTCTTCTGCCAAAATTGTATTATTATCTTCAACTGGAGTAATCCACACATATCCTTCTTGTGTAGGAATTAGTGAAGTAATATTATTTTTCCACTCAAAACTATATTCTTCTGGTTTCAATGCAGCTAGGGTTACCCTTCTAGAAGTTTTTTTGCCATCATTTGAGTACCAAATATGGTATCCATTTACAAATTGTGCACTTAACCAATAAGTGAAATTAGGATTGGGTGTACAAACGTAGCCACCTGTTTTGGGTGAATCAAATTGTGCAATTTCTTTACCTAATTCAAAAGTAACTTCATCAAAAATTTGGTTATCATTGACGTCAGTTATTCTCAATTTAGCTGTTTTGGTAGCAACATCAGGGAAATTAATTGTATCTCCTAATATCAATGTATTAGAAATTTGATTAGTCCAGCTTTGTCCATTATTTAAAGAATACTGAACATTTACATTTGTAACATTTGATTTACTCCATTTGGCATTAAAAGGGAAAGTATAACCTACCTTTTGACCATTTACTGGAGCAGTTATAGTAATTTTTTTCTGAATAATTTCAAAAGGTAAAATACTAATATCCACCAAATCGGGATTTGTAACATCTTCAATTTTTATAAATGCGTTTTTAGAGGCAACATCTGGAGTAATCCAACTGTGAGTAGAGTCATTGATTGCAGATCTATCACCAACTATTTCAACCCAATTATTTCCACCATCGATAGAATAATATATTTTAATTCTATTTACTTTCTCAACGTTCCAACCAATATTATAAGGTTTGTCAGCTAACAATCTTTCACTTCCGATTGGGTAAGTTAATTGTAAAGTGGGTTCTGATGGGATTGGCATACATTGAGTACGTTTTTTCTCTGCAGCTCCTCTGATACGTTTTTTCACCTCAGGATGAAATTTATAAACAATACTTCCACCAATATGGCAATAACTCATTATATCACCATCTAACTTTGGCATTTTACCAGTTTTTTGACAAGCATCTTTTGCTAAGTCTGGTTCAGTTGTTTGAGTAACACAAGTATCTAAGTTTGGTTGAAAATGACAATTGTGAGTATGAGGAGAACTAAAATTGTGTCCTATTTCGTGAACAAATACCTGTAAATCTTGTAAATAATTAAATGTTGGCATTACACCACTACCATTAACACCAACAGCAGAGTAACCCATATTTCTATCACACAATACTCCTATATAAGGAGCTCCAGACATTGCAATTCCTAATACCTGTGCACCAATAGGTTGACTTCTTACATTAGAAAACAACGTTACCAAACTACGGTTAATATTATTTCTGTTAGACCAAGCTTGCGGCATTCTATTTAATTTATCACTAAGGTCATTTCTTCTGATATCATAATATTGGTCATAACTAATATCCGCATTAAAGATAATTGTATCAAGTCTTAACGTTACGTTTACTTCTCTTTGATATATTCTTGACCCCATTGCTACAATCTTATTCATATATAGCAAACCAGCTGCGATTGCTTGTTGATTATCTGCATCATCTAAAATCTCTACATCATTTTGTTTTTTCTTAAACATAAAAAAATATACAAAGTCAGACTCCAATGCCAAAGAACATTCTAAAATAGAAGTTGCTTGGATATTGCCATTTTTATCTAATTTGATTCTTTGTACATCTTCTTCAGTCGGAGCGCCAAAGCTATCATAATTTTGTTTATCACTTGTTCCACAATATTGAGTTATGCCATTTGCATTCATACTTTCTTCAACAGTTGTTGGTAAGATTGTATATAAATCTTTAACTTTATCTTCTAATAATAAATTTTGTCCTACATTAAATGTATTTCCAAATCCATTTTGAATTATTCCGTCCAAACCTTTTTCAGAAACATTCAAGAACACATCACTCTCAGAATCACCATCGATTGTACCGTAAAATGTCATAAATTCTGGCAATTTATAGTCAATTGCTTTACCTTTATATAATACTGATATTTTTGTTCTTTTGTCAATTGCTGGCTTAGCATAATATAATCTTAAATTTCCAGTTTGATTTTTGCCAATTGGGAAATTTTCTAAATAAATTGATGTTTTACCTTTAAAAGCTTCCATCAAATTTTTTGTATTCAGTGTAAAATCAACTCTATTATTCAAACTTTGAGTTGATATTTTTTTGTTAGAATACATTATATTTTCTAAATCTGTTGATAATTTAGTAATAGTCAAAAAATCATTAGTATTGACTCTACTTAAATTTTCAGATGAATTTTTAGAATATGCTATTTCATTTGAAAAAACAGTCATAGCTAAAAATATTAAGAGCAAAAGCTTAATTTGTATATTATTGATATTCATTTATACCTC
>JBDNHS010000412.1:0-6807 GCA_041688685.1 Kapaibacterium sp. (SeqCode) | reverse complement strand
TATTTTTTCATATTCATCAATAAGTTGAACAGCATTGAATTTCCAATCGTGATTATTGATAACATCTATTCTTGCTTGTTTTGATATTTTTTGAGATAAATCTGGATTATTATAAACGTTGATTATTGCATCAACAAAACCATCTAAATCCGATGAATTATGTAAAAATCCGTTAATTCCATCTTTGATTAATATGCCTTGTTCTCCAATATTTGAAGCTACAATTGGCTTCTCCATAGACATATATTCGTATATTTTTATTGGTGAATTAAAAAACATTGATCCATCTTCATTATGAACACTTGGCGTCATCAATACATTACACAAAGATAGATATTTTGGCACATCTTTAAATGGTACTAAGCCAGTAATTATTACATTTTCTAGAGTGTTATCTGCAATTAATATTTCTTCAAACCTGGAACGAAGAGTTCCATCACCCACCATTAATATTAATACATTTGGTATTTTTTCTTTTAATAATTTAACACTTTTAGCTATTTCAAATACTCCGTGCCACTGTGCAAATGTACCTGTATATCCACAAATAAATTTATCATTTAAGTTGATATTGTTCTCTTTTTCTAACCGGTGCTTTAATTCAAGATTATTTTGAATTGGAGAAAAAAAGTCTGGATCAACACAACTTGGACTTAGAAATGTTTTAGACTTATCAACGCCTTCTTCGATAATTTGATTTAATACACCTTGACTTATCACTGATATTTTATCAGAATAGTACCAAGAAATTTCTTCAGATTTTTTGTGTAATTGTTTAAGATATAATTTACCCCAATTTGATTTTACCCAGTATTGATAACCATCTACAAATAATATAATTGGAATATCAATTCCCCACTTTTTGAGATAATAATTAGGATAAATAAAATCGTGATGTTGAAGGAAAATAAAATCAGGCTTCTCAATTTCTAATATTTTTATGAGTTTCTTTGAGGCATAATAGTTATAAGGTAGATTTAGAACTTCTGGTAAGTTTTTTAACAGATTATTATGTTTGATTAGATAGTGTTTAACTTTTGGAATTGGGTTTATTTTGCCACTGGTAACATAAACACATTGATGGTCTAATTTTATAAAGGCATTGATTAATCCTTCATAGTGAGAGGCAAAACCACCAGTTGTGAGTGCACCATAATATTCTAATCGCCAAAATAATATTTTCATTATTAATTTTTAATCCTCAAACTTAATAATTTATTTAATTTTTGAGTAGATATTACTTAATCTAAAATTAAAATATAAAATTATAAAAGAAGAAATAATAAGATCTATGAGAAATAATGGAGTTTGAATAAATATAAACTTAAACAAGTTGAATTTTGAGATATTCCCTGTTTCATCAACTAAGTAATAATTAAAATTTAGACTTATCAATGAATATAAGAAAATAAGGAATTGAAATCTTTGAAAGCTGTTGTCCAAATTTGCAATAAAAATAGTTTTGTAATCTTCTTTTTTTAAAATCTTAATTAACTTACTAAAATTTGCAAAATCCTTTTCATCAAATTTGACTACTTCAGTATTTGTTTGAACTATAAAATTATTTTTTTCTATGATTTTATTTACAGAACCATTTAATAATAATAATAAATTTTTATCCATTTATTTTTTATTGGTATTTTGATATTTCAATTTTCAAAAATAAAATTAATATTCTTACAATAATCTTCATACATTAATAAACTTACATTTTTTCTGGAGAAGAAACACCCAATATAGTTAAGCCATTTTTCAGAATTCTTTTGCTAATTTCCAATAAAATATATCTTAATTGTTGAATTTGTAGCTCAGAATCAATAACTCTACAATTATGATAAAAATTATGGAAGTTCGAAGCAAAATCTTTTAAAAATTCAACCAAAATATATGGTTCGGTTTTAGTCGCTGCAATTTGAATAGTTTCTTCGAACAGCATCATTGATTTAATCAATTTTATTTCATATTGATTTAATTCCAAACCAATTAGTTGATTTAAATTAAGGTTGTTACTAAAATTGGTATCAAATTCTGATGCCAACAAATTATTAATAACTGAGCAACATCTTGCGTGAGCATACTGCAAATAGAAAACTGGGTTTTTATCACCTTGTTCTTTTGCAAGTGCTAAATCAAATTCTAAGTGGGTATTACAAGAACGCATTATAAAGAAAAATCTAACTACATCTGCCCCAACTTCTTCTAATAATTCATCTAATGTATAACTTTTACCAGTTCGTTTGGACATTTTTACTTGTTCACCATTTTCGGTTAGAGTTACAAATTGATGAATAACAATTTTTATTTTATCATCTGTAAAACCAAAACTTTTTAAAGCGGCGACAACATCAGGAATAGTTGCTATATGGTCAGCACCAAAAATATCAATTAATAAATCAAAACCTCTAGCAAATTTTTCTCTATGATAAGCTATATCTGGCAATCTATAAGTTGGCTCTCCACTCGATTTTACTATTACTCTATCATCTTCAAGCCCCATTTCACTTAACTTCAACCAAACAGCACCGTCTTTGTGATATGATAATCCTTTTTTTTCAAAATCTTCTAACAATGTTTGAATTTTACCATCAGTATAAAGACTATCTTCGTTATAAAAAACATCTTGTTTGATGTTCATTTTGTCAAGTGTGTTTTCAATTGTTTTAAAGCACCACTCTTCGCCATATTTTTTGAATATAGCTAAATTTTCAGTACTATTATTAATTAATTTATCGTTATATTTTTCAATTAATTCATTAGCAATAGTTTTTATATAATCACCAAAGTAACCATTTTCTGGGAAAGGATATTCAGGATTATCAAGCGACTGTCTGTATCTTGAATAAATTGACAAAGTCAAATTATTCATTTGGTTACCAGCATTATTAAAATAATACTCTTTGGTGACTTCATATCCTAACCATTGATATAAATTTGCTATTGTATCACCCAAACAAGCATTTCTGCCATGACCCAAATGAAGTAGTCCAGTTGGGTTTGCTGATACGTACTCAATATTGACTTTTATGTTTTTACCAATTTCTTGATGACCGATTTGGATTTTTTTATCAAAAACTTCTAATAGATTTTCAAAGAAATATTTTTGAGTAAAGTTAATATTAATAAACCCAGGATTTGCAATATTTACAGATTCAATTATTTCTTTATCAAAAATTAAATTATTTACTATTAAATTTGCGATTTCGTTTGGAGATTTTTTTAATTCTTTTGCTAATTGCATAGCAATGTTACAAGAAATATCTCCATGACTTTCAATTTTGGGAATATCAAAAATCAAACTGACATTATTATCAATACCAACTTTAGATAATGCAACAGAAAAAATTGAATTTAAATATTTTTGACTCATTAATGTTATAATTTTTATTAAACTAGAATAAATATTAATTAAAAATAAATAAGATTATAATTCTGTTGGATTATAATCATTATAGTCTGCCTCAACTAAAAAAGCATCATTGTTTACAGTAAAGAATTTGGCATCAGACCACAATTTTTCAATTTTATAAAAATCTCTAATTTCTTTTAACATAATATGAACTACTACATCAAAAAAGTCAATAACAATCCATTCCGCAAGATCGTGTCCTTCGATACGTGGTTTGACTAATCTATAGTTTTTAACATTTTCTAAAATTACGTCACTTACTGCACTTACTTGGGCAGTTGATTCGCAACTACATAAAACAAAAAAACTTGCTGGAGATGATTCCAACTCATTCAAATCCAATACAACAATATAGTTTGCTAATTTATCATCTGATAATTGAGCACACAAAACAGCTAATTTTTGAGAATCATTTAATTCTGAGATAATCTTCAATTTTAAACCTTAATAACCTAAATTCAAATAAAAATATAATATAATAAAAAACAAAATTAAGAATAGTCTTAATTATATCTGCAAATTTAGTTATTTAAAAATTAATTATATAAAAAAAGATTAAAATTTTATGATTTTAATCTTTAATACTGTAAATTTAACTATATTATTGACTTCCCAATAGTAAATTCTATCTGATTAATTAGTATGATTAATTAAATGGTTTTAGATTTTGATAATCTTTTCCGATAATTATTGTAGCTTTTAGATATAAATTTGAATCAATTTGAGTATTAATCAAAGAATCTCTAATCCCTAAGGCGTAAGATAATTTATGTGATGCAATTTTGTCTCCTACTCTATCTAAAATAATAGATTTATCTTGTATTTCTTTACTATTATCAAGCTCGACAACGTCAAAACCTCTATCTCTGAGATATATTCTCACTTTATTTGCCAACCCTTGTTGACCTGTTGCATTAAGAACATTGACTTGAATAATTTTTTCGAGTGGTGTATTTCCTTTTAGTTCAGAATCAACTGGTGGCGAAATCCAAACTCTAAAAACAAATGATGACAATAGTATCCCCAAAATAATTATTGAAAATATTAATGAAATATTCACAATTATTGACTTATTTTTAAAACTCAAGTCTGCTCCCAAAAAAAATATTTAACAAAGTATCACAATTCTATAAGTATTAAATTTAAAAACTAAATATAAATTTTACAAAGTTGAAATGAATTTCAGAAATTAATTATTAACAATTTTAATGCCCAATTTAGGCTAATCAAATAAAAAAAGATAAAAAAAATAAAATTTACCTTTTTTGTATTTTTTTCAATGATTCTTTCGTTTAATGCGTTAACAATTTAAAATAAATTTAATAGAAAATTTTAAATGCATTAAAAGTTAATAAGAGTAAATTATGAGAAACAAAAAAACTGAAGTAAGTGAAAAAATAAATGAATTGTTTATTAAAAGATGGTCAACACGTGCTTTTGACATAAATAAACAAGTCAATAAAGATAAATTAATTTCAATTTGTGAAGCTGGAAGATTAGCACCTACTTGTTTTAATGATCAACCTTATAAATTTATTATATGGGATAAATACGAAAATGAAGAAGAATATAACAAAGCTTTTGATTGTTTGGGCGAATGGAATCAAAATTGGGCAAAAACTGCTCCAGTTCTAATTGTAGCAATTGCAAACAGCAAATTCAAAAATAATGGCAAATTTAACAGATGGTCTCAATATGATGCAGGTTCAGCTACTATGTGTATGATTATTCAAGCAACAAGTATGGATATTTATTCACACGCTATGGGTGGATTTGATGAGAATAAATTAAAAAGTGTATTTAACATAAGTGACGATTTTGTACCTATGGCTATGATTGCATTTGGATACCAAGCAGATAATATAGATATAATTGACTCAACATATCACCATGATGAAACCAAAAAAAGAGAAAGATTAAGTCTTGAAACTAACTTTTATTTTAGTGAGTGGAAAAATTAAAAGTATTATAAATTTATTTATAATTTGAAATAAATAGTATAATAAAAAGAGTATATTAATATACTCTTTTTAATTTAAAAGTTAATTCTTGAGTTTCATTTTTATTTACTGAAATTGGGAATACAATTTCGTTATATTTATTTTTTTCATATTTAAGGTTAGATTTTACAACTTCCCAATTACTTCCAAATTCAGACTTAATATTTATAATAACGTTTTCCTCTTTCTTATTTTTAATAGTAATTGAATATTCAGTGATGTAGATTTGTTCATTTACAGTTTTGCTAATATTTCTATCATTACTTGTTATTTTATCTTCGATAACGATATCAAATGCTTCCCCTAATTTTAGTTCTATTTTTTCATCTTTAGGAGTATGATCAATTTTATCTTCCCCTACCAACTCGATTGAATTGTTGTCTTCTTTATAAATACTAAATTCACCCTTTGGTAATGGTATACCTAAATTATTTTTTTTGCTATTTTGAAAGTCAATAATTATATCTACTCTTCCACTCGGATTATTACCATTTATCTTATAAGAATAACTTTTTGTAACATTTATAGCATCAGCTGTAAATAAACTTATTTGTTTTTGCTCATTGTTTAAAATATCTGTTGGTCTTTCAAGTTCATAAATATGGTAGTCAAAGAAAGTTCTTTCTTGAAAATTTGGTTCATTTGCCATTTTCATTGTTTGATATCTTGCACCACCCATAGCTTCATCGTAAATTTCAAATGTATTGTTTAATTTAATATTACCAGCAACTAATTTTATTTTGGTATCAAAAAACGAAGCCCCACAATTATTTGTCATATTTACCCAAGAATTCAAATTTATTTTATTTTCTTCTTTATTCAATACAGCAACATATTTTGCATTCCAGCTTAGTCCATTTGTTTTGTATGTGAGTTCTAAATTTTCGGTGGATTTTTTATCAGTTTCTATTTTCCATTCCAATGTAGGTTTAGTTTTTAAATTTTCAGGTAGCTGATTAACTTTTAATTGATAATCATTTAAGTTTGGAATCATTATTATTCCACCTTCTTTAGTCTGAACTACTATTTCAATACCATTGATTGAAATCAAAGTCCCTTTAATCTCAGATTCGCCAGTTAAATTAATTTCTTTATTTATAAATTTCTGAAGTATGGAATAAATAGAAGCTAAGTCATATTGGTAGTTTTGTTCTAATAATTTAGCGTTAATTTCTAAATTAACAGATGTAGGTTGGATTTGAGAAGCAACATTGGTCAAATTTATTAAATTTAATCCTTTATCTAAACTTACAGTATGATTTTCTTTGATAACTCCTAAGTTGTCATTATAAATAGTTACTGAGGTTGATTTTCTTTGAGTTTCAATTTTATTTTGAGAAATCAAGCTATTATTAAAAGTAATGAATGAAAGATTAATCATAATAATTAATCTTAGTGTAT
>JBDNHS010000411.1:0-2283 GCA_041688685.1 Kapaibacterium sp. (SeqCode) | reverse complement strand
AAACATGGGCGTGCCTCCACTTTAAAATTTTTTATGATAATTTTAATTTATTCTCTCCGTCAACGGAGAGAATAAATTAAGTATAAACTAATTATTTTATTAAATTATTATATATGGACAATATTACATTTAAGGATTTTCTAAAAAAATACTCACTTTTATCTAATGAATTTATTGATGATTTTTATAGTATCTATGATTTTAATGAAAATAACAATGACACTTTTATTATTGATTTAGAAATTATTGCAAAATGGTTAGAAACACATAAAAGTAAATTAAAAGAAACTTTAAAAAAATCATATGTTTTATCTATTGATTACATAATTAAACTTGAAAAAAAAGCAAAAGTATCTAAATCAAATAAAGAAATTATTTTATTGACTCATGATTGTTTTAAACGTGTATGTCTGTTGTCAAAAACTAAAAAAGCTGAAGAAGTTAGAACATATTATTTAGAATTAGAAATATTATTAAATAATTATAAAGATTATATTAATAACGCACTTAAACAAACAGTTGATATTTTAGAAAATAATCAAAAAGAAATTCCTAAAAAAACTAAAGGAGTTGTTTATATTATTCGTTCTCTTAAAGATATTGATGGTCTATATAGATTTGGACAAACTGAAGATTTTAAAAAAAGAATTAGTAATTATAATTCTAGTAATAGTGATAAAATGAAAATTATTAAAATTTATGAAACAAAAAATGCAGAAGAAGTTGAACGATGTGTTATAAGTCAAATAAAACCATTGAGATATAAAAAAAGAAAAGATTTTTATCAAATTGATCTAAAATTATTAATAAAAATTATTAAAGATTGTAATAATTTCACTTTAAAATATAAAAGTGGTATTGTAAATAATATTAAAAAAAATTCAAAAAAAACTTCTAAAACTACTAGTATAAAAAATATGATAGGAGGAGAGCAATATAATTATTATTTATATTTACACAAATAATTAAAATTTAAAACCAATAGATATACAGTATTAATAATTTAATACATGTTTATCGAGATGATCCTTCACTGTTAATTAATTCAATTAGTAAAATCGTTGGACTGTTATATTACATTATAAAAAATTATGCATTTAATTCCGCTTCTAATTCATCCAAGTCTTTTTCTTTAGGTCTTGCTTTAACTACTATTTTATTGCTAGTTGTTTTTGTAAATTTATTATTATCATAAAATCCATAAAGTTCATCTGGTTTATCATCTATAATTGTATAAACATCTTTATCAATTAATATATAATCTTTTTTGCCTATTGTTATGTATGAATATTCTTCTTCCTCTTCAATTAATTCAACTTCTCCTAAATCATTAGTTATTGCAAATAATTTATCAGTTTCTACATCATAGTAATCATTGGCTTTTTTTACACATTTTACACCCGATATTTTATAAGTTTTAGATTTTGTGGATGATTTAGAACTAGTAGAAATATCATCTTCATTTTCTTGTTTGCTACAATTTGATGTTATTGAAGAACATTTCATTTCAACATTAATATACGCATATTCTATCATTTTTTTAATACCTGCAAGCGATTTATTGAATTCACTTTCTTCTTTTTCAATTTCCTCAATCATTGTTACTACTTTTTGTTGATCTTCTGGTGTTGGAATTGAAAATTTTATTTTTTTGAGATCTTTTTCATACACATGTGGTTGTGCTTGACCAGATTGTAATCCTCCAACCGATGTCTTTTTAATAAAATCTGTTTCTTTGGATTTTAAATAATAATATAAATAATCATTATTAGTATACGATACTGAAAAACAATCAGATGCCCATACTTTTGTTTTGTATCGTGATATATATCCTGCATTTGCTCCAGATTTACTCATTAGAATTGAATTTTCATCCATATTATATTTTGAATAATACCCAAATGGTTTAGTTCCACCTCCAATAACTGGATAAATTCCTTTATTTTCATCAATTAATGCTTTAGATATTGTTTTTCCACTTAAAAATTTACACACTTCACCAAATGATTTTCCCACACCATTAACACATTTAAAAGCAACCTTCCTCCGAAGTTCAAATATTTTTTTTAATTTGTCATCATAATCAATCAATCTGTCAATATAACCCAATGTTAATTTAAAACTGTCATAATCTTTATTAATTAAAAATTTAAATATATCAATATCTTTGAATTCAGATGTTAATCTATCCAATATTTTATAATTGCCATTTATTTGAGAATTGATACAATCTACTATTTCCTGTTGATGATCTTTAGGAAGTATAGGGATTTTAATTTTTTT
>JBDNHS010000410.1:0-2451 GCA_041688685.1 Kapaibacterium sp. (SeqCode) | reverse complement strand
CAGAGCGTATCACTCTCTGCGTGTAATTGATAAGAAGAAATTGCCAAAAATAGCAAAGTAAAGAAAAATATAGATTTTTTCATAATTACTCCTTAATAAATCTGGAAGATTGTGAGCGAGATTTGTAGTTAAAATTTAGGTAATATGAACCAGTATTATATGCTGAAATGTCAATAATTAAGTCCTCATTTTGTTGATTATTGTCAAAAGTATAGACTACTTTTCCAGTCAAATCCGTGATACTCATAGCAACAAAACTATCAACAAAGAATGTTTTGGGTACAGTCAATAGATTAGTCGCTGGATTAGGATAAAGCAAATCTTTGGTAAAATCCGATGAAACAGATGTCAGTCTATCTGCTTTGAGCAAAGTAATATCAAGTGAATTAGTTATAACAACTTTTTCATTTTTTAAAAAATCAAAATCACTAACATATATATTAAAAGAGTTTATTTCATTTAGAGGAAATAAATTACTACTTTGTAATCTCCAATCAAAAATACTTGAACCACCTATAGCAATTTTATTATTATCAAACAAATGTACTGCCATAACAGAAGATTTAAAAGGTTTAAAACTTAAAAGTAATTCTTTTATTTCAATATCCCATATTTTTACTAGATATGTGTCAAAGTCACTTGAAGCTAACCTACTGCCGTCTGGCGAGAATGATAGGTCAGTGATAGAGCCTGTGTGTTGGTCAAAAGTATGGATTAGAGTAAGTTTTTCTAAATCATAAATATAAATAAAACCTTTTTCTTCTTTATTTGAATTTGTAACTCCATAGACAAATAACTTTTCGTTAGGTGAGATTATAGTTGACGAAACATTGCTTACATTGAAATTTGTTAGTTCTTTGTTTGTTTTTCTATCAAAAACAAACATTCTAGCATAGAAGGTATTTTGAATTTTATAAACTATATTACATAATAGATGTTTTTCACTTACATTGCAAAATTTAATATAAGGGCTGGATTCTAAAGAATAGTTTAAAATTATAGAATCTATAGGATTTATTTGATTTACATCCCAAATATAAATTGTATTTCCAACATCTCCACCATATAAATATTTTCCGTCATCAGAAATATCAACACCACCAAGGGATTTATTTATCAATATTCCCTCATACTCCATAATTATATCGCCAGTTTTTGCATCGAGTTTGAGTGGTCCACGCCCTTCTGCAGCAGCATACACATAATCTCCATCTGGACTGAACTTTACTGTACGGACAGTCGACCCAATAGCTGTTGTCCAGAGTGTATCACTTTCTGCGTGTAATTGATAAGAAGAAATTGCTAAAAATAGCAATGCAAAGAAAAATATAGATTTTTTCATAATTACTCTCGAATACAAAAAGAAAATATACCAAAAATATAAAATGTTTTTTTAAATTTGGCAAAGTACCTATATAAAAGACTGTTTTTTTGCAAAAATGTAACAGGATTTGCAAAAATAGTCTGTAATGGTTGATTAGGCAAGGGTTTGCAAAAAGTGAGGATATGTTGTTTTCTAACTGTAGAGACGACCGGCGGGTCGTCTTCCTAATCCTTCATCTGTTGTTGTTTTTTTGTTTTCACTAACATCAACCGTAGGGTTACCCCCAAGGTTGATTTGCTCTAAAGGTTGATATTATATTCGGTAGCAATGGGTCTTGACCTATTGTCTAAAAAGATACTAAGATACTCACATCAAATTATTAATAGAAGATATTATTAATGGAAGATAGAAGCCGCTCCAATGAAATGTTGGTAATATTTCTGTCATCAGATGATAATGTAAAACACTCTGTTTTGTAGGGTGTCCAATACTTGCCACCGTAATCTTTTTCGTTATCTTGGTAGAGAATTATAGTTTTTACCTTGAAACACGATGCTATGTGTACGATTGCTGTATCTGGCGTAATGACCAAATCACATCTCGAAATTACATTCGCAACATAATCCAAGTCTGGGTTGTAATCCATTACAAAAAATTTGTTTTTGTACTCAGACATATTTAATGTTTTAGAAATTCCATCAATGATATTATTAAGATAATCAAATCTATCTTTGGTAGTTGACAGTATTATATTAAAATTCTGTTTCTGATTTAGGAGTATATTTTTTATCAATTCAATATTATTCTCAATTCCCCAAAATTTCTCTTTACTCGAACCAAAAAGATTAATAAAAATAGTTTTATTAGATGGATTAGCTGCAAAATAATTATCTACATTATAATATGTTTTGAAATTATACTCAGGCGAAAAGTCTCGACTTGTTGAGTCCAAACTTGTTAAGTCCAAACTTGTTAAGTCCAGACTTGTTAAGTCGATATTTTCTATCGCTTCATTGTCATTGTTATCTATATTTATATTATTAAAAAATGGCTTAGTTAATTCTGCAATTCTATCAATTATATGATATTTGTCTTTGGCAAGCAAGTCTAAAGTTATATCATAATTG
>JBDNHS010000049.1:0-3303 GCA_041688685.1 Kapaibacterium sp. (SeqCode) | reverse complement strand
TTCTTATTAATGTTTGTTGTTAATTTGTTTATTTTTTATTTCATCGTTAATAAATTTAGAAACAATATTATTGAATAAAAGTTTCAAAACACATCAACTTTATTGACAATCTTTCATAATTAACAAATTAAATTTTTGCAAAAATATAATTTTTAATTAAATAAACAAGTAATTAATTAAACTTTTTTTTTATTATTATATTTAGTGAATATTTAGTGCATTTTTTATTACATTTTTATGTTGTTTGATTACTTATTAGTTATTCATTATTTTTCTGTGGCATATTAATTGATGTCTTAAATATTAGAAAGTTAAATTGTTATAATTTATGACTATTAGGAGTAAAATTCCAATATTTTTGAGCATTTATTTAGTAAATAATATGTAAACTATAAATATCTGGCTAATATTATACACATTTCTAATAAGATTATAATCAAACCATATTCAAACTATAAGTAGTATGGAAATATAATAAATATTTCTAATAAAATTTTCTAATAATATCTTTTTCTAATAATATCTTATTTACCTAAAGAGGTCTATATGAGTTTTAAATCAGAAAGTCAATCAGTTAATATCTTAAAAAGTAACTTAGCAAATAACTTAGCAAATAAATTAAAATTTATGTCAAGCAAACAAATAGTTGTCTTGTTATTTGTATTTAGTTTAAGTGTTATTCATAATAATTACACCAATATCGCAAATTCTCAAAAGATAAGAATTGTTCGAACCGATGTTGATAAATCAAGAGATACGATAATCACTGCAAGTTATAATTTTAAATTTGATATTTATTTAGATAGTGTGCAAAATTGTAATAGTGCTGCATTGGAATTTAGATATAATAATTCAAACAATATCAAACTTTCATCTTACAAAATTGGAGACTTCGGAGAAAATGGTAAAATTTTAATTATACCGTCAGCAGACCCAGTCGGTGCAACCGAATCAACTCTAAAATTAAGAATATTATCTGGTAATCCTATCGGAGAAAATGAGTTTGATAGTCCAAACATAGTTTCATTAGAATTCACTGTTTTACAGAATGCAGTTCATAATTCTAAATTAAATATCGAATTTTTACAAGCCTTGGTTACTTCATTCAAAGATAGTGTAGCAAAAGAAATAATTTTGCCTTTAATCACACAATCATATACAATCCATAGTTTTATTAATATCTATCCTGGTGATGCTAATAATGATGGAATAGTAAATTTGAGTGATTGGACAAAAATAGATTTATTCACTGCCTTAGACCCCGTTTCTGATAAGTTCCGTAGATTTAAAAGAAAGAACCCAAGTACAATGTGGACACCACAATTAGTTTTAGCCTGGGATAATGAACTTGCTACTTATGCTGATTGTGATGGAGATGGCTCAATTACAGTTAGTGATGCTATAGTAGTTGTTCAGAATGATGCAAAAACTCGTACAATCAAAGGCAATGATGGGCATAGTTCTGGAATTGCTTTAAATGATAACAATGATTTAGAAATCAGAAATTCAAATTCAATAAAAAATAATTCAAATAATTCAAATAATTCAAATAATTTATTGAATATGATTAATGAAAATGAAATAAGAATACCAATTAAAATAAATAGTGATAGAAAATACAAAGCACTACAAATGCAATTGGATATTAATCATTTTCTTGATATTAATAACTATGAATTAGAAAAAAATATAGATAACAATTCTATTGTTGGTGAATTGGAGATTTTAGATATAGAATTTCAAAAAAATGGAGCATTCTCTGAATTTGAATCAGATTTTATAATTGATAAAAGAAATATAAAACTTCAAAATAATAATAATGTTGATATTGCTGTTGCATCTTTTGACCCCAATTTTACTTCTCAAAATTCAGAAATCATTGGTTTTTTGATTGTTAAATTAAATCAAAAATATATGCAATTAAAAGCGAATACAAACCTTGATTTATTCAAACAAATTTATGGTGTTGATTACTTTGGTAATAAATTCGATTTAATTTTACAAAATGAAAATATAACTTCTGTTTCTGATTTTGATGAAAATATAAATAATGATGTAGAATTAAAACAAATTGCGAATAATATAGAAATAACAACAGCCAAAAACTTAAATTTAATAAATGTTGAGTTGTATAATTTAACTGGTGAGATAGTTAATAAAACAGATAATTCTCAAAGTTCAAGTGAAATAAGTTCAAATTATATAAGTATGAATTTGGATAAAATTAATATTTCTGGTGGGTTATATTTTGTTAAAGTAGAGTATTCGGATACAAACAATAAAGTATATCAAAAGTTGATGAAAATCTGTAAATAAGATGTTTATTTTTAATTTTTCAAATCAAATACTATTTTTAAAAGCCTGATGAATATCAGGTTTTTTTATTTATACTATAAAATTTTATATTAAAGGATTTAATTTGTTAATTTTGTTATATAACTAAAATTAAAAATTCAAATAAAATTATTAAAACAATTAGAATAAATAAAAAGATTAAAATATGCTAAATAAATTAGATTTAAAAGAATTTCTATTAAATTTTGAAATGTTTAAAGACTTATCCGAAAATGAAAGATATGAAATATCCGAACATTTAGAATTTGTAACATACAAAAAAGATGACATTTTATTTGAGCAAAATGCTGAAAGAAGAAGATTGTTTTTAATTTTTGAAGGTGATGTCGAATTATTAAGATTAAATATTCAAGGTAACTTTGATATTCTTACTTATTATCACAAAAACGACTTTTTGGGCGAAGGTTCTTTGATGGATAATTACCCACACTCAACAACTGCAAAAGCAGTAACTGAAGTACAATTATATACTTTAGAAAGAGAACGTTTTTTTGAAATAATGAAAAAAAATCCAAATTTAATTGTAAAATTGATATCAACCATTTCAAGAATAATCTCAAGGAGAGTAAGACAATCAGTTACCAGACCAGTCGGTACAGTTAGTCAGTATATTTCTGGTAAAACAAGATTAGAATATGATTTGTTAGGTTTTAGAGAAGTGCCAGAAGACGCATATTACGGAATTCAAACTCTTCGCGCTTTAGAGAATTTTAATATTACTGGTGTCCCAATTAATCTATATCCAAATTTATTGATTGCCTTGGCACAAGTAAAGTTGGCAACAGCAGAAGCAAATTGTGATACTGGAGATTTGGATGTAAAACGTAAAGATGCAATCGTACAGGCATGTCAAGAAATTATTCGTGGTAGATTCCATATTTATTTTGTGGTGGATTTAATTCAAGGTGGAGCCGGAACATCAACAAATATGAATGCCAATGAGGTAAT
>JBDNHS010000409.1:0-10497 GCA_041688685.1 Kapaibacterium sp. (SeqCode) | reverse complement strand
AAGCCAAATTATGAATTGTAAAAACACCTGAGGTGTTTTTGAAACGCTCTTCTTTATTATAATATATTTTCAAAAAAGGCATCGTAAATGCTAAATGATAATCGTGTGCATGGATAATATCTGGAGTAAAATCTATTGCTTTTGCAACTTCAAAAACTGCTCTACTGATAAAAATAAATCTTCTATCGTTATCAACATATTCGTTGGTTTCACCGTATATTTCTTTACGATTAAAATACTGCTCATACTCTACCAAATATAGTGGAACATCGCTATCCGGCAAAAAACCACTCCACAATCTTGCAAATTCTGTATTATGTCCCATTGGAACATTCAAAGTTATCAAAGTTGGTTTTAAATTGTATTTTTCGGTATCAATAAAGCTATATTTAGGTAAAATTACAATTGGATTATGACCAAGTTTTTTCCATTCTTTGGGTAAATAATAACAAACATCTGCCAATCCTCCAGTTTTTGCTAAAGGTGAGATTTCTGCACTACACAAAATAATATTCATTTAAAACTCTTGTAATTTTATTTAAATCATCATAACAATATAAATTCTATTTTAGAATTATGTCAGTCCTCAGTTACTAAATTAACTAATATATGTAAATTTGCTAAATTAAGTTATATAATTTGGTGAATTATAATAGTTAGGATAATCTGTATACCCTATTTCTCCATCAGTATAAAAAGTTTTGGTATCCCATTCATTAAGTGGTAAATTATTTTTGAATCTAGCAACTAAATCAGGATTAGATATAAATAATTTCCCATAAGATATGGCATCTGCAACATTATTTTGGATTGCTTCCATTCCAGTTTCGAAAGTATAACCACTATTTGAAATTAATACACCTTTGTAGATTTGTCTGAAATATTGAGTCGGTTTTCTCAAATATTCCAAATTTTCTGTATCTGGAATTACCATATATGGCTCTAATAGATGCAGATAAGCCAAATCATAATTATTTAATTTATCAATCACATAGCTAAAAGTTCTAACTACTTCACTATCAAACATACCATTTACTAATCCACTCGGCGATAATCTGATACCTACTTTTTTATTACCGATTTCTTTACAAACTAATTCTAATATTTCTTCTAAAAATCTAAATCTATTTACGATTGTACCGCCATATTCATCAGTTCTTTGATTACTCCCATCGCACAAAAATTGGTCAATTAAATATCCATTTGCACCGTGTAATTCAACTCCATCAAATCCGGCTTCTATACTATTTTTGGCAGCTAATCTATATTGATTTTGAATTTCTTTTATTTCGCTTATAGATAATTCTTTGGGTGTTACTCTGTCTTTCATACCGTCATTAGTTCTAATCTGTCCACCAGCACTAATTGGAGATGGTGCCAATGGTAGATTACCATTCAAAAATACTGGATGCGAAACTCTACCAACGTGCCATAATTGACAAAAAATATGTCCACCTTCACTATGTACTGCATCAGTTACTTTTTTCCAGCCAGATATTTGCTCATTAGAATGTATCCCAGGTGTATTAATATAACCAATTCCCATTTCGGATATTTGTGTCGCCTCAGATATTATAAGTCCAGCACTTGCTCTTTGTTTGTAATATTTCAAATTTAGAGAGTTTGGGATTCTTTCGACACCAGACCTTGACCTCGTAAGTGGTGCCATAAAAACTCTATTTTTTAATTCTAATTCCCCAATTTTGATTGGACTGAATAAATCTTTCATTTTTAATATTTATATTTATATTTTTTACTATTTTTTGTATTAAGTTTTTTGTATTATTTTTTTGCAATATTATTTTTGTAACTTTATTGCTTTTTATCTTTGGTAACTACTCTTTTCCAAAAGTCAGAAGAAAAATTATCTAATTTATATTTTTTAAATTCTTCGAGATTTGGAAAAGATTCCATAAATGTTTCAGTTTTCATACGTGCATCTTTTGCTGGGTAAACTCTTCCTCCACAATCAAGAATTATAACATCTAACTCAGCTAATAAGCCAAAAACTTTGGCATCAAGTCGAAAATCTATTGCCATCGTTACTCCTTCTTGTGGAAATGACAAAAGCCCTGGAGATTTTATGTTACCAAAGGTTTTGAGTACCGTCAAAAATGAAGAAAAGCCCGAATTGGCGATTTTATTGATTATTTTTTTCAAAATATTCTTCTCATCACCAAATGGCAAAACAAACTGATACTGCAAAAATCCATTTTTACCATATAGATTATTCCATTTGCCAATTTTGTCTAATGGATAAAAGAACGGTTCGTAATGAATTAAAGACTTTGTATGTTTTGAGATTTGTTTGCTAAAATATAATTCATTAAATACTTTTACAGAAGTAGAATTTATAAATGGATAAGTAATCGGATTATTTATTGGATTTTGATGTAATTGATTTAGCTCTGTGGGAATTTCAGAGTGATTTGCTCGATAATACAAACCTCTGCCTAATTTTTTACCCATTCCACCACAATCTAACCAAGCAACAGTATATTCAAAACTTTGCTCGCTTTCTTTATTAATATCAAAAAACTCATCAATATTACTAAATTTTATGCTTTCATTATCAAAGTATTCAGAAACAATATTTTTGAGCGTGAATTCTGCCCAAGTAATAATTCCGGTAAGTCCAAGCCCACCAATAGTAGCATTAAACAATTCACTATTTTCGTCTTTGGAACAAAAGAACTCAATTAATTCATTATCAGAATTTGGTCTCAATAATCCAAAACTAAGCAGATGATTGCCAAATGTACCTTGTGAAAAGTGATTTTTGCCGTGTATATCATTTGCTATTGCACCACCTACAGTAATGTATTTTGTACCTGGGGTAACAGGCAAAAAGTAACCTTTGGGAATCAGATAAGTCAATAAATCATCAAATGTAACGCCTGCTTCAACTTTGATTGATGTAAGTTTTGAATTAGAGTTACTTATATCCCCATTTCCTTCGTTTAATTCAAGAAAATGGTTGAGGTTTGTCATTTGAAGTAAATAAGAGTTTGAGTTTAGGCAAGAGTCTCCGTAAGAACGCCCTTTGCCATAGGGTAATATTGATAGTTTTTGAGGATTAATACCCAAATCAGCATTACTCTCAATACTATTATTTATCCTTTGGTAAATTCCATTTATATCTTCTACCCAATTAGGTTTGTAAATATTTGTACCAATAGAAATAGGATAATTTCCCCAAGATAAAGATGATTTATTTGTTTTTGAGTTGATATTATTACTTATATTATTATTGTTTTGTGATTTCATAATGCAAAATATAAAATTATCCCAATTAATGCGAATACAATATAACTGACCTTATCTTTGGCGGCAAATACTACCGGGTCGTCATTCATATTACCTCTATTTGCCACAAACCATATATTAATTATCCAATACAAAAAAATTGGCGTTACTGCCCATAAAACCAATGGATTAGAATATAACAACTTCACGTCTTCACTATTAAAATACAACACCAATACTAACACAGATATAAATCCTGATGAGATACCCATAGATTGTATCATAGGAATATCTGAGGTGATATAACCTCTACCAGTAGTTTTAGATTTTTGTTCTGACTTCACATACTCCAATTCTGTATAACGCTTGACAAATGCTAAACTCAAAAATAGAAACAAAGTAAATCCTAATAGCCAAGGCGAAAGTGGCGTTTGGGTTGCAATTCCACCTGCAAAAATCCTTAGTGTAAATAAAATTGATAAAATTAGTATATCTAATAAAACAACTTTTTTGAGATAAAAAGAATAAAGTGTTGTCGTAACAAAGTAAATGATAAGTATCAAAAGGAAATTAAAGTCTAAAAATATAAACACTGATAATAACGAGAGTAGTGTCAAAATTGGAATTAATATTATTGCATATTGTAATCTTAGTTTTCCAGAAGCGAATGGGCGATTTTTTTTTGTTCTATGTTTTCTATCATTATCCAAGTCAAAAATATCATTGATTACATAAACAGAAGATGCAATCAAACTAAATGCAAAAAATGCCGCAATATTTTTGGTAAGTAAACCTAAATCAGTGAAATGATGTGCCATTATCAGTGGAATAAAAAGCAAAATATTTTTTATCCATTGGTAAACTCTAATTTCTTTAATTATGCTTTTGGCTATTTTTTCATTTGTATCCAAAATTTCAGTTATTTTTATACTCTTTTGGATTTTTGATTGGCTTAGTTTTGTCTTTGCTACCAAATAAGCATTTCTGCCTTTAGACCAAACATTAATATCTGCTAATGAATCCCCAACATAATCAAAACCTTTTTCGCCATACAATTCGACTAATTTATCTGCTTTTTTGTGTGATTTAAGATTGATTTTATCATTACTGCCATAAACTTCATCAAATAAATTGAGGTGTTCCTCTACTTTATCTGCAATAGATTGAGGTGTAGCAGTAATTAATACTAATTTTCTGCCATTAGATTTCTCAATGTACAAAAAATCTAACACCTTTTGATTATACGGCAATATCGAATAATCTATCTCTACTCTGGAGAATATTTGTTGTTTTAGATGTGGTAAACCTTTTAAAATCCAAAATGGAAAATAAAAGATAAATATTGGATTAGATTTAATTAGTGAATATATCGCTTCAAAAAACATATCGGTTTTCACCAAAGTTTCATCTAAATCACAAGTCAGTACTATGTTTTGGTTTTGGTTCATTGTAGTGTTGCCAATTGCATTAGAATAGTATTCATTCTGTTGGCTTATTTTATATTTTCATAATTTTCAATAATACTTTGAAATACACTATCTAATTGACTGAATATTGTAAATCCAGAGGCAACCGAATAATATTGCCCTTTAGACAATAACAACACAGCTGGAAATCCTCTAACACCTAATTTTTTGACAAATTCAAACTCTTCAAAAGTTTTGTTATATATTGCTTTATTCGTCCAAATATTATTAAAGTCTATTAAATTAATTCCAAATTTATTAGCAATATTCTCAAAAGTAACAAATGCGTTAAGCGATTGACCCTCTTTAAAATGAGCCGACTGAATTTCAGTGGCAAAATCAAATGCTATTTCTGGCTTGATTTCTTTGATAGCAGTCAATGCGATACATGCTGTTTCAGAATTTAAGATATAACTTCCTTCCTTGAAAATATTCAAATATTTATCTCCAAATTTCACTCCGGACATCTGCTCAACTCGTTTGTAAGCATTTAGAATGTAACTTGACATCTCATACGCTGGCTTTACACCATCTCCAATTATCATTCCACCAGAATATATCTCAAAATCAAAATAGTTTGCATATTTAGCTTTGATAGTAGTCATAATTTTGCTAAATCCATAACACCACCCACACATAGGATCATAAATATACAATACTTTGGGCTTGTTTTTAATTTCTTGTGATACTTCTTGAGATGTATTTTTTGTTAAATCTTCCATAATTTCAACTTTAATTTTATAATTTAATTTTTATCAATGTTTAAATAAATTAAATTTGTAATCAATCAAAATGTAAAATAATATAATTATATTACATTTTTGCAAAATACTTGAATTTAAAATAAAATTAAAAATATCAGATTTATTGATATAATTATTTATTATTGAATTTATTTTTTACTTATTTTGTAGAATTAATAAAGGACACAAAAAATAATGAATGAATTAAAAATACGTGAAGCTACGGCAAATGATGTTGATATTATTTATGATTTTATCAAAGGTTTGGCTATCTATGAAAAATTAGAAAATGAATTTATTGCAACTAAAGAAGACTTGTCAAAAACCATATTTGAACTAAAACAAGCCAATGTTTTAATTGGATTTGAGCAAAGCGGAACTCAAAACATTGAAACACAAAACAACGAACCCCAAAACACAGAAATACCAGTTTGTTTCGCTTTATATTTTTATAATTATTCTACTTTTCTGGCTAAAGCAGGCATATATTTAGAAGATTTATTTGTCATTCCAGAAAAAAGAAGCTTGGGCTACGGTACCAAAATGCTCAAACATTTAGTATCATTAGCAGTAGAAAAAGACTTAGGGCGAGTGGAGTGGTCGGTACTTAATTGGAACACCCCAGCTATCAAAGTATATCAGAAAATAGGTGCAAAGCCCCAATCAGAGTGGACAGTATATAGACTCACAAACCAATCAATGAAAGACTTTATTGCTTAATTAGGAAATTAGGAAAAGAACAGTGTGTAAATATTAATAAAATTCAACCAACTCAAGATATATAAAAATATTTTTGCACTTTCGTTAAGAAAAAAGGCATATATATTCAAAAACCATCTTGTTAATCTGCACCTTCAATTCTCTGAAGTGAAGATGCAAAAGACAAGAGTGCGTTATTGAAAGTAAATTATATAAGATAATTCAATCCAAATGTAACAAACCTTGGCAAACCAACTCTAATACCTTCTGGACGTCTATTTGAAATATACCTTTCATCAAACAGATTTTTGACAGATAACGAAACATTAGAATTGATATACTCTACAAAATAATTTACATTTAGATCAATTAATGTGAAAGCAGGTATTTCGCCAATTCTACCGTTAATCGATGGATTAATTGAATTGACTTCATCAGCAAATTGATTTGCAACATAAGTGGCAGATAATCTTATTGAAAAATCTTTTGTTATGCCCAAATCCAATGCAGAAGATATTAAAAACTCAGGTGCATAAGGCAAGAAGTTACCTCTAACATTAATTGTATCTTTTGTGTCAAACGGATTTACTATACTTCTATCTTCGCCAAAAGTAGCTTTGGTATATGTAAAATTAGTGTTTAATTTCACATCCAAATCATCATCAAAATCTAAAAATTTGGATATATTCAAAGTTCCACCAATTTCAAGACCAACGTGATTTGTTGCACCACCATTAATTTGAGTAATACCAGATAAATTGCCAACACCACCAGATATTTCTGAAATTGGTATAATTTGATTACTAAAATTCATCATAAATCCAGTAAATTCATAATCAAAATAGTCATTCCCCACGCCTCTGATACCTAACTCATAATTCCAACTAAACTCACCATCTAATTGTTGGTCAATGCCATTTGATGTGATTGCAGTAGTAATTGCTGGGGGAGAAAACCCTCTGTGTAAACCACCAAAAACTGAATTACCAGTACTTAATAAATAGCTAAATCCCATACCAGGTATAAATATACTTACCGAACCATTGTTTGTAATATTCGTATCAATAGAGTTAATTCTTAATATATTTCTTTCATATTGGAAATTTTCGTACCTAATACCAGGTGTAAAGTGGAACGACTCACTCAAATATACCTTATCTTGAACAAAAGCACTATAAGCATTACCAGTTCTAATTTCATCACCTACCATATTACCAGATGTAGGGTTTATCAATTTTCCATTTATTCTTCTATCATAAGCTTTTTCGTAATGATATCTGACACCTGCATCTATTTTGTGTATAATATCGCCAGTTGTAATTACTCCACTAAGTCTCGGCTCTATGCCAGCAACTTCATATTGTCTATCTCTATTTCCAGTGGTATTTCTAAAATATATAGCACCACCGTTTACACTTGAATCGCCTACAATTCTTGCTGTATTTGCATTTGCTGTGTAATCATAATCTTGTCTTGACCAAATACGTTCAGTTGTATAGCCATAGACATTTGTTTTTAAAGTAAAATTATTGGCGAAATTCAATTCATGTGTCAAACTACCTGAATATCTTTTTACTACGAAATTATCATCTGGAGACAAAAATGTAAAATCATAATTGCCACTTTCATACATATTTTGAGTTAATCCTACATAAGTTGAGTATGACTCTTCATCATAAATACCAAATTTAAAACCAATATTAGATTTCGAATTAATTTCATATTTTAATTTTGCTGTAAAATCATTTAAACCAAAATCTACTACCCCAATATTTGTTGCCTGTTTTCTTAAATATGAAATATGAATAGAGGAATTTTCATTTGAACTACTATAGCTCAACAAACCTGCAAAAAGTCCACCTTGCCCACCTTTTATATTCACTTTTGTTTCGGTTGTTTTGCTCGGCTCTGGGGTCAAAAAATTTACAACTCCACCAATCGTATTAGGACCATGCATAATGGATGCACTACCTTTAATAATCTCAATTCCAGACATTCTATCAATTGTAGGAGTGTAATACAAATCAGGTGAGCCATAGGGCATCAGAGAAACAGGTATACCATCTTCCAAAATCAGAACTTTACCGCTTCTAAAAGGGTCCAGACCTCTTATTCCTATATTTATCCTAAGGCCGGCACCTTCTTCATCATTAACGTGCACACCAGTAACCCTTCTCATCACCTCATTACCACTAATTGGATTTATATTTTTGATTTCAGTAGCAGAAATAATAGCAGCAGAGCCAGATATTTTATCTAAAAAAGAAGATTGACCAATAACTTCCACGTGAGGGGTTCGTGAGTATTTCACAGTATCGGAGTTTATATTATTACTTTTTTCTGTTTTAATTTGTTGATTTGTATTTTGAGTATTTTGATTTGGACTCAAATTATGAGAAAATAATTGATTAAAATTAAAGATCAAAATAGAAAAACTTAATAATTTACAAAACATATATTTTCCTTAAAAATATTTTTAAATTGTGTCAGAATAACTAAGACAAATTTAGTCTTATTTATTAAATAAGACTTATTTAATCTTACTTCTGTGCCCGTTTTGTTGTTAAGGTAAAATAGATATTTGTAAGTAATTTGCTGGAGTTTCTTGAAGAGATATTTATTAGAAATAAAAATAAATGAAACCGAAAAAAGAACAATGGGTCAAAACTCATTGCTTCCAAAAGGATAAAAACTCTTGATTTGAATTGGGTAAAGCAAGGCATAACCTTCAAAATAGAAGAAATAATTAGAAAGGTTGGGGTGGTAAATTGTTAAAATCTACGTTAATATTAATTTTGTCATAAATTCCAGTCTCGATAATTGTGAGTTTTTTGGGAGTTAAATTGTCGTCATTAATGCTATATAATCCAATTACTTTCCAATCCAATAGACCAGCGAAATTTTGGGCAACACAAATATAATTATACTCCACAGGCAATTTGCTTACGATATGACTAAATTCATAACTTTCAACAAAATATGGCACAGAATCGGCAGTAAGTATTAGATTTTCGCTTAAAAGGTCATTTAAAATATTTGCACTATCTGGGTAGTTTTTAAAAAGAGCAACCCTAATACCCTTTAAAGAATCAAGTGAGGGCCAGCTGTTCAAGCCAGAAGTAAAAGTGATTTTACCTTTGATAAGAGTGGCGTCATCAACTATAGGCGGACTCAAGCCTTCATTGCAAGAAATGAAAAATGAACTTGTATATAATATGGCTATAAATAAAAGTATTCTTGAATTATGTTTCATATTGATAAATTATATTAATAAATTATATTGTTAATTATATTGTTAATTATTTTGATTAATTAAAAGGAATTAATTCTAAATTTTGGTATAAATTGATTTTTTAAATTGTTAGAATATAGTAAAGATAATTTAATATACCCCCCTTTTTCCCAAAGTATTTTTTGGTCCAAAAAATTAGGACTAAAAATATCACCCGACATTCCGCCCGCTAAAATAAAATAAACATTTTTATTTTCAAAATCATAAATGTATCTTTGTGATTGAGAGTAAATATAATTATATTTTTTATTTATATTGATGTAGTTGATTGAATTATAATTACCAAAAAGCTCAATTTTATCTGAATTAAAGGCGTTATTCATTCCTTTCTCATTGATTTTATGTTTTAGTTTGGTTGTAACTTTATTATAATAATTGTTATTGTTGTATTTTTTTAGAAGTTTGACTAATATTTTCGCAATTCTAAATTTGTAATTATTTACATCAAAGTTATTTGAATTTGAAATTTGATTAGAAATTTGGTTCACATTATTCAATTCATAATTATTATTTAGTTGTGAAATTAAATTCAAAATATTGAAATCTATTACATTATTATCATTATTATTTATATTGAAATTTATATTTTTAAAAGATTTGGTATCAAATTCATTCAATAATTCTTTTTTAAATTCTAACACAAATTCATTAATATTATTTTTTCCATTTTTTAGATTCTTTGAGATTACATAGAAAAAGTTAAATTCTTTTTCACTTAAAAAGTTTTTGGGCTGACCCAAAATATTTGTGATAGCAGAAAATATATAACTATCAAAATACAGATTTTTATCTATTTGTACCAATATAATATCGCTAATTTTTGGGTTGGTCAAATTTAAAAAGTTATGTTTTAGAGTACTTTGCTTTAATTTTAGGTTAAAATTATGCACAAAATTTTCTTCTTCTTTCAATTGAAAAGAATTAGAATTTTGGATTATAAATTTATTGAATTTTAACAAAGAGTCATAAACAATATTAATATTAACGTTAGATTTGTGTTGATTAATTTTTGTGTCATTAAGTTTTGTTTCATAATTACGATTATTTATTT
>JBDNHS010000408.1:0-1644 GCA_041688685.1 Kapaibacterium sp. (SeqCode) | reverse complement strand
TCTATGCAAGTATTATTTATAAATAATTTAAATTATTTAATAATTTTGACAAACATTTATAAAATTTCACATTACTATTAAAAATTAGATTAAAATATATTATATTAAATTATAATTATAACTTAAAAACAATTTATCATTAAAATAAGGATAATATAAAGATGGAAAAAACGGTTCTAATTACTGGTGGTGCCAGAAGAATAGGGAAATCTTTAAGTGAAAATTTTGCTAAAAAAGGATACAATGTTATAATTAATTATAACAACTCTCAAAATAAAGCAGAAAAATTACAAGTTGAAATTATTAAGTTGGGAGTCAAGTGCGAGATAATAAAAGCAGATGTGAGTAAGTTTGATGAAGTAAGAAATATGTTTGCTATTATTCAAAATTTTTCTGATAAAGATATGATACCTAATATTCTTATTAATAATGCTGGTGTATTTACTCCCCAAACAGCATTTGAAGATTTGGAATTAAAGGTTTGGGAAGATACAATTAATACAAATTTGAGTTCTCAATATTTTTGCTCACAAGAATTTTTGAAATTAACAAAATATTATAAATTAATTGGTTCAAAAATTGTTAATTTTGCGTCTTTGGGAGGCATAGAGGTGTGGAAGGATAGAACTGCATATAATGTATCCAAAGCAGGCGTAATTCAATTGACAAAGTCTTTGGCAAGGGATTTGGCTCCTTTGATAAGTGTAAATTGTATTAGTCCTGGTACAATTGAAATTGAAGATGAAACTGCTTCAGAAAATCTAAGAATTACAACTGATAGAATACCAATGGGAAGATTTGGCAATGTTGATGATATATTTGATGCTGTTTATTTTTTGGCAACTTGCTCAGATTTTATAACAGGAAATAATATAATTGTTGATGGTGGATATAGTCTGAAAAGATAAATTGTAATTGTAATTGGAATAAAAATGCTAATCAAAATTAATATTACAAACAAAAATTTAACAGAATAAATTTAAAGGAGAATAATGATATCAATAGAATTTGAAAATAATGATAATCAAGAAAACAAACAATTTAATGAATTGAATGATGATATAAATGAAAATTTAAAAAGTGATATCAGTTCTACTCTCGACCTCAATCCAACTATCCTAAATGTTGATGCAAAATCTCACCAAAGAGTAGAAACTGCACAAAAAGCATTCGAAAATTTAAAGTTTTTGAAGAGCAGAGAATCAAGAACAATAAGAATACTTTCTGAATACCTTCACCCAGAGCAGTATTTGAATAAATATAATATCAAAAATACAATTGTGTTTTTTGGTTCCGCTCGTTCTATATCTTCTGTTGATTTTGCAAATAGACAAAAGAGTTTGCTTGAAAGACTTGAAACTACGACAAATGAAAATGAACTAAAAATTATAAATAATGAAATAAAAAAATTAGAAAGATTGGAGTTTACTACCAAATACTATGATGACGGAGTAAAATTATCTTATAAATTAGCAGAATGGTCTAAAACCTTAAATTATGAAGATAGATTTTATATTTGTACTGGTGGTGGTCCTGGAATGATGGAGGCAGCAAACAAAGGCGCATATTTAGCTGATATGCCGACAGTTGGACTTAATATCACTTTACCATACGAACAAAGACCAAATCAGTTTATTACTCCAG